>NZ_VPAO01000010.1:0-88100 GCF_013419235.1 Acinetobacter sp. YH12098 | reverse complement strand
AGAGGAATTGCCACAAGATACGATAAGCTAAAACGTAACTATCAAAGCGCTGTTGCTTTAGCTTGTATATTTATATGGTTGCCTCTTTAGCTCAATTTATCGGCTGTAAATGTCAACACACCCTAATAGTGTAGCGCAGAAACATTAAAAACTGGCGTTCAAGATTATTTCTACTATTTTTCCTGCAAGTTGGCTCGGTGTTCAGTATAAAATAGCAATATATGGTGTTTATTAGGTTGTTCTATGTTTTTGGAAAAAATGCTGCAATCACAAGGTTTTGGTTCGCGTAAATATTGCCAACAGTTGATTAAAAATGGTGCGGTCGAAATACACGGTGAGATTGTAGATAATCCAAAGCAAAAGCTGGACTTGAATGATTTAACTTACAGTGTGCATGGACAGGACTATACCTATCGTGAGCATGTTTATATCGCGTTAAATAAACCTCAAGGTTATGAATGTTCGCATCAGGCAACCCATCATTTTAGTGTTTTTGAATTATTTGATGATGTGCTGTTAAATCGTGGTCTGCAATGCGTCGGGCGACTGGATCAAGACACCACTGGACTGTTGCTGCTCACGGATGATGGTCAATATCTACAAGCGCTTACACACCCTAAAAAGCATGTTGCCAAAGTGTATTCGATGCATACCGCAGATCCTGTGACACCTGAGCAAATACAACAATTAGAACAAGGCGTGGAGCTTCGAAACGAAAAAGGCATTTTCGCTGCAACCGATGTACAGCTATTGGCTTCACATCAATTGCAAATGACTGTCCATCAAGGGGTATATCATCAAGTGAAGCGGATGTTGGCGGCTGTCGGCAATAAAGTTGAAACATTACATCGTGCTCAAATAGGACAATTAAAGCTTGAAGATATTGCTGAGGGTGAATGGATCTATTTGAATGCAGCGCAAATTGAACAATCGAAATTTCGTGAAAATCTAAATTCACAGTAATAGGTACAGGGCTTTGATACGTCATCATTTGAAGGATGAATGTGCGGTATTAAAGCCCTTTAATATGTCTGCTATCTACTGATCGAAAGATTCGTTTCTAATATGCGTTGATGATGTATTTTAATGCTGAGCAATGCATTAGCGAATAAAGTAATGATAAGTTTGAAATTCATCGTCTTTAATGAAGCCCATCGATTCATAGAGCTGATGTGAGTGATAGTTATTTTTTTGAGTTTCGAGGCTGATTCGAAGCGCGCCTTCATGTTGAGCAAAGAGAACCGCAGTATCGATCAATTGTTTGGCTGAACCTTGACGACGATATATAGGGCTGACATAGACATCATCTAAAATATAGTAGGTTGAACAAGCCACAGATGAAAAGCCCAAATATAGTAAGATAAACCCAGTAATCACATCATCTTTTAAGCAAATAAAAATTACGCTTTCATTATTTTCAAAACGTTGTCTTAGAAATTTATATGAAATATCAAGATTAGAAGAGGTGCCATAAAATTGGCGATATTCATCAAATAAAACAGCAAGTGGATGAAGGTCTGCTTCTGTTGCGCGTCGAACGATCATTTTTTTCTATACTCCATGCTATTTTTATCAGTCTTGCATGAAGCATATCGAATTTTCGAAATTGGTTGATTTATAAATTGTTTATAAATGCGACAGTGTTAAGTTTTGTCACCTTCACCCAAAATTGCATTGAGCTCTTCAAACAAGTCGAGATGATCATCATCTAATAATGGATCATTATTTAAAATTTCTAATTCCGCAGGGCTAATTTCAGTGGTTGAAATGGCTTGAGCTTCTTGTTGTTTTAATTTACGTAACTTAATCAATTGTTCAATATTGATATTTTGGTTTTCAATAGAGAAGGGGATCGATTTGGTTAAAACAACTTGTTTAAAGAATAGACGTACAGCCTGTGCAGGTGTAATGCCTAATTGCTTAAACACGGCAAAGGCCTGTTTCTTTTCCTGTGAATCGAGGCGGATTTGGTAGACTTCAGTTTTTCTCATATTCTTAGAAAGCTTTAAAATACTTAACTTTTCGCATTTATTCTAATCAAAACTGTTATAAATTCAAGAAAGTTTGGCAGTATTTTATCAATTTAATGTAATGACAATAGATTTACAGTGTCAATTCATAGGCAGAACTGAATTGAAAAGCCTGCTCTGTCACAGGATCGATAAACTCAAGCTGTTTCGCAAGTAGTTGTAAAGGTTGGCTGAAATCGTCATCTGCCTTATGTTGTACTACTGGATAAAAGGGGTCGTTTTGAATTGGAATGCCCAAAGCATTTAAATGTACACGAAGTTGGTGTTGCTTGCCGGTATGGGGATTTAATTCATACTTAGCGCGGTTTCCATGCTGCTGGAGGAGCTGAATGAAGGTTTCACTATTAGGCTCACCATCTACCAGTTGCATTGTATAAAAAGGTTGACCTTTTTCCATACGATAGCGAGTTGTCATCGGGAAATTTAACTCATCTCGATAAGCTGCAATCGCATGATAAGTTTTTTGAACTTGGCGCGTGGCAAACATCTGTTGATACAGCCCACGGCTTTCGACACATTTGGAAAACAGCACCACGCCTGCAGTTTCACGGTCTAAACGATGAATCGGCGTTAGCTGTTCAAGCTGCGTTTGCTTTTTGAGTCGAACCAATAAGGTTTCTTGTACATACTGACCGGTCGGACTCATGGTGAGAAAATGTGGTTTATCGGCCACAATGAAATGATCATTTTCAAATAAAATCTGATGTTCAAAAGGAACATGGATTTCATGCGCTAAGAATCGATAATAATAAACATGACGATTGGCTTCAAAAGGACTGTCTAGTGTTAAAACGTCACCATTTGCGGCATAGACCAATCCATCCTTAAATCGTTGTTGCCACTCTGCTGCTAGGATATGAGGAAATTGCTCACACAAATATGCATAGACGGTAGAGGCATGTGTGTGTTGACCGTCAAGGAAGACTTTGCTGGCATTGACACCATTGATCATCGGGGGGGTAAATTCAAAACTGTGCATGAAGAAAGATCTAAAAACTGAGCAAATAAAGCAGAGAACACATCATGAAAAATGCTCAATCTGTAGTGTGAACATATCCATTTTAGCCAGTGCGATGCTATCATATTTAATTCTTATGTACATGTTGTGAGTAATATGCAGTATTCATTCAGTCTGGAACTTAATAGTGAAGTCGATACCCAAAACTTAGCTACCGTACTGGCGACGCATTTTACGACGGGTGTAGCGTATTTAATTGGTGACTTGGGTGCAGGAAAAACCACGTTAACCCGTTATTTTTTACAACACTTGGGTCATCAAGGTGCGGTAAAAAGTCCAACCTATACATTGGTTGAACCTTACAATATTCAAGGACAAGATATTTTTCATTTTGACTTATATCGTCTCAACGACCCCTATGAGCTTGAACTCATGGGCATCCGTGATTATTTAGAAACGCAGAACGCCCTATTTTTATTTGAATGGCCATCAAAAGGGGGCGACGAAATCCCTGCGGCTGATTTAATTATTAATATTGAAAAGTCTGCGGATGAAACCACCCGTACAGCGACTTTAAGCTCTACTTCAGAAACTTTGCAAAACGCTTTGGAGCAAAAATTTAACCATGCTGAATGAAATCAGTGCCCGCCGCATTCGAACGCTTGATCCTGCCTTAGCCAACCAAATTGCCGCAGGGGAAGTGATTGAACGTCCTGCTTCTGTGGTCAAAGAATTACTGGAAAATTCCATTGATGCAGGGGCGACTGAGCTGATTGTTCGTATTGAACAAGGCGGCAGTACACTGATTGAAATAATAGACAATGGTCGGGGCATCCACCCTGAAGATCTACCTTTGGCGGTCATGCGCCATGCCACCAGTAAAATCCAAACTGCTGAAGATTTGCATGCCATTGTAAGTCTAGGTTTTCGTGGGGAAGCCTTGGCTTCGATCGCTGCGGTGTCTCGTTTGACATTGACCAGTAGCCAAAATGATGACGGTGTAGGCTATCAGGTCGAAGTAAATGGCACTGCATTTGATTCACAAGAAATTCAGCCTGTGGCAGCGACGCAAGGCACCACCATTCGTGTGCAAGATTTATTTTTTAATGTGCCTGCACGGCGTAAGTTTCTCAAAAAACCGGGGACTGAGTTTGGACATATCGAAGAAATTGTCCGTCGTTTGGCACTGACCCATTTTGATCTACGTTTTGTCCTTGAGCATAACAATAGTATTAAGCTGAACTTGCCTATTGCAGACAGTGGCGCGCTGCGTTTTCAGCGGGTACAACAATTATTAGGCCGTCAATTTACTGAAAATGCGTACTGGATAGATGCTGATAGCGTCAATATGCGTCTCAGTGGTTGGTTAGGCCATCCTTCAGATGCACGTGCGCAGGCCGATATGCAATACGTCTATGTGAATGGACGTATCGTAAAAGACAAGACCGTTTCACATGCACTTCGGATGGCTTATGACGGTATTTTGCATGGACATCAACATGCCGCTTATTTGTTATTTATGGAAGTTGATCCTGAAAATATCGATGTGAATGTGCATCCGACCAAGCATGAAATTCGGTTTCTAAATCAACGTGAAGTACATGAGTTTGTTCGTCATTTTGTCAAATCGACATTAGCGCAATTTCAAACCGCGACCGCCGAATTGTCAGCTGCAATGAAACTTGATGGGCAGGCACACGAAAATATTATTCCGCAGCCGCGTCATCAGGAACAATTTTCATTACATCAACCTCAGCCAGTTGCAGAGCAAGGCACAAATTTTGTCAGTCCAGAGATCGCAGGCGGGCTTACTGATTTTAGTTCGCCAACTGCTGTGCAATATGCGTCAAATCATGCGTCAACAGGGCAAGAAGGGTATACACAGCAAAATTCAAATGTATCGATCAATAGCGCCGGATATCAGTCAAATATAGCGGGTTCCAGACAGCTCAATAATGCATTGCAAAGTTATTTAGCGCCTTTACGTCAAACTGAGTCTACAAATGATCTTGATACTTCTTTGGCTGAACATATTCAGCAGAAAGTCGATGAGCATCCTTTGGGGATTGCCATTGCGCAATTGCATGGTATTTATATTTTGGCCCAAAACACCGAAGGTTTAATCATTGTTGATATGCATGCGGCACATGAGCGCATTGTTTTGCAACAAATGAAAACGGCTTGGGATAAACCTGAGTTTTGGACATCGCAGCAATTGCTGATTCCTAAAGTCGTGAGCATCAGTAGGATGCAAGCGATGCGCGTCGATGAGCTCAAAGAACAATTGGCACGCCTAGGTTTAGAAATAGATCAATATGGCGATGAGCAAGTTATTGTCCGAGGTGTTCCTGCCATTTTGCATAAAGCAGACTTTGATGCGTTGATCCCAGATTTATTAAATGATTTAGACCCAAGTGATCAGGTTGCAGGGTTACTACAAAAGCGCGATCAAATATTGGCAGGCATGGCCTGTCACGGCGCTGTACGCGCACACCGTATTTTAAGTCTATCTGAAATGAATGCATTACTGCGTCAGATGGAACAAACTGAATTTGCCAGCCAATGTAACCATGGACGTCCGACGTGGCGTGCGTTTCCATTGGCACAGCTAGATAAACTTTTTGCTCGGGGAGAGTAGTTTTACATGTCAAATCAATTGCCGGTCATCAACTTAATGGGACCAACTGCAAGCGGTAAAACCGCCTTGGCATGTGAATTATACGAGCAAGGTGGATTCGAATTAATTTCAGTCGATTCTGCTTTGGTTTTTCAGGATATGGATATTGGTACGGCCAAGCCGAGTAAAGCTGAGTTGGAGAAATATCCACATCATTTGATTGATATTATCAGTCCGCTAGAAGTGTATTCGGCAGCAAACTTTGTGGAAGATGCCTGTGTGCTGATTGATGATATGCATGCACGAGGTAAAACACCGATATTAGTCGGTGGTACGATGTTGTATTACAAGGCTTTATTGGAAGGGTTGTCTTCAAATTTACCAAGTGCAGACTATGCTGTACGTGCTGAAATTGAAGCCAAAGCTGAGTCGCAAGGTTGGGATGCTGTATATGCAGAACTGTGCAATGTAGACCCATTGGCAGGTGAAAAATTTAAACCGAGTGATAAGCAACGAATTATCCGTGCGCTCGAAGTTTTTAAGTTAACCGGTAAACCCATTACTCAGTTACAAGCTGAGCAACCTAAAAACGTACCATACCGATACAATTTTCATAATTACGCATTATTGCCCGACCGATTAGAATTACATGAGCGTATAGCTCGACGTCTAAAAATAATGTGGGAAATTGGATTTTTAAATGAAGTGAAAGCTCTCATTGAAAAATACGATTTAGATGAAAATTTACCCTCTATGCGCTCAGTTGGATATCGTCAAGCTTTAGATTTTTTGAAAAATAGTGATCAAAGTAGCGAAAAACAGCGTGAAATGGAGGATAAGGCACTTTTTGCAACACGACAACTTGCAAAACGTCAATATACTTGGTTAAGATCTTTGCAAGAAACGCATAAATTTACTACATATTTAACTGCGCAGCAGGCTCAAGAAGACTTGCGAAAGTGCTACGGATAAAGCAAAATTTACAGACTACCTTTTTGATAATTTTTAATTGAAAAGTAAAGGTAGCTTTTGCGCTGATTTTTATTATTTTTTGGAGTTATAACATGTCTAAAGGTCAAACTTTACAAGATCCGTTCTTAAATTCTCTCCGTAAAGAACGTATTCCAGTGTCGATCTTCCTTGTAAACGGTATTAAATTGCAAGGTCATATTGAATCTTTCGACCAATACGTTGTTTTATTAAAAAATACTGTAAGCCAAATGGTTTACAAACACGCTATTTCAACTGTTGTTCCAGCACGTAACCCACGTCCTGCTGGTGCTCAAGGCGCTGCTGGCTTCGGTGGTCAACAAGGCGGCTTCGGCGGTGGTCAACAAGGCGGCTTCGGTGGTCAAGGTGGCTTCGGTGGTCAAGGTGGCTTCGGTGGTCAAAGTGGCTTTGGTGGTCAAGGTGGCTTCGGTGGTCAAGGTGGCTTCGGTGGTCAAGGTGGCTTTGGTGGTCAAGGTGGCTTCGGCGGTCAAAGTGGCTTCGGCGGTCAAAATGCTGGTTTTGATGGCGAAACTAAATTTGAAGATGCTCAAGACGACGAAAACAACAATCGTTAATTGAGTTAAAAAAACCTCCCAAATGGGAGGTTTTTTTTGCCTATAAAAAGAGTAGATGGTTTAAATACTGGTTTTTTAATAATTACTACAACTAATAATTACTACAACGCTGAATAATGATAAGAATCGACATAAAAAACCAGCCGAAGCTGGTTTTTTGTTTATTCACTTATTTCTTTTTACGATCTAGAGCAGGGTCTTTAATTTCAACATAGGCATTGTTGCGTATTTCACGTAACCAGCTGTCCAGTTCAGTGTCAAATTGACGCTCACCTAAAATCTGACGTGCTATACGTTCTTGTACTTCATGTGTCATGTCTTGTTGACGTGTATCTGTTACTTGCAGGATGTGCCAACCAAACTGAGATTGGAAAGGTTTGCTGATTTCACCTTTCGCTGTTGATTTCATCATCGCTTCAAATTCTGGAACCATAACACCAGGGCTAACCCAACCTAAACTACCACCATTGGCAGCAGAACCGGTGTCATTCGAGAACGTTGAAGCCAAGACAGCAAAATCTTCACCTTTTTGCAGGCGGTTATACAAGCTGTCTATCATTTGTTTTGCGTTTTCAGGACTCACCACTTCAGAAGGTTGAATCAAGATATGGCGAGTTTGGTATTGAGGAACAATGGCTTTTTGTTCGCCACCTTTACGGTCGACCAATTTTAAAACATGAACGCCATCACGTACTGAAATCAGTTCGGTGGTTTGACCAACTTGCAAAGGTGCTACACGTGCAGCAAGTTCATCTGGAATATCAGATAAGTTGCGGAAGCCCATATCTGCACCGTCAACTTTAATGTCTTTGGTGCTGTATTTGTTGGTAATCGCTTTAACATCGTTACTTGCTGCCAGTTCTTTGCGAATGTCTTCAGCGATTTTAACGGCATTATCACTGCTAGCAACGCGTACATGTAAGACATGAACTTGATTACCTAGCGCAGCTTGACCTTGTGGTGAACTTAAGAAGTTTTTCACATCTTGGTCACTGATTTGAATACGAGAAGTGACCAACTGTTGGCGTAGGCGTTGTAAAGCGATGTCTTCAGCGATACGTGCACGTAAACCTGCATAGGTATTTGGTGCAACAGCATCTAATTTTTGCTGAAACGCTTCTAAGCTTGGAGAGCCGGCATTTTTCGCAACTTTAAGTACGGCTTCATTGAGTGATTTTTCATCCGCTTTGACGTTATAGCGTTTCACTTGTTCAAGCTGTGCTTGGCGCGTAATCAGCTGTTCTAAAGCTTGTTGCTGCAAGTATTCGGTCGGTGGGATGGTTTGTTTTTTTGCTTGAAGTTGGTGAGTAATTTCGGCAATGCTTTGATCAAGATCACTACGTAGAATCACGCTATTGTCAACGACAGCTACAATTTCATCTTTAGGTTGCGCAGCAGCAAATACAGATACAGAAGTCGATAGGCAAAGTGCCAAGGCTGACGCTTTAAAAATTTGTTTTAACTGTTTTGTCTTCATTAACGTTCTGTCCAAGATTGATTAATATTGTTAAAACCCAACACTCGGTTTTCAAGCAAAGAGGTTAATTTATTGTTGAAGCCACCTAAACCTTTTAGGGTGAACTCCGCCATAATGGCACGTTTTGGTTTAACATCTGAAGATGTTACATCATCTAAATTGTTATAGTACGAACGACCATAAACTGAAACACCCCAGCAGCATGACTCGTAGTTCACACCAAGTAAATATTCACGCGCAATACTGTTGTCGAGGTCATATTGTGCATGACCGATAATACGCCAGTTATTGTGTATAGGTTGAATAAACGATGCTACTGCTTGGTCATAGCTGTCTTGGCGGTTCGGAATGTCTTTACGATAGAAATAACCGACATTGTATAAATTGCCTTTATTTCCTGTGTAATACATTTGAATATCGCGCTGAGCATTATCACCATTCGCCATCCATGCAGAATTGGCATTGACACTGATGCTGTCAGATAGTTGGCTAGAAATGCTCACGACAGGGCCGGTATGGCGTTCGGTATCAAATTTATCAGAGACGTTGTTCAGTGTGACACGACGGTCTTCAAAATAGAAACTTTGACCAACGCTAGCTTTTAAACGCTCAAGACCAACATCATCAAATAAACTATAGCTCAAGCCTAGAGATGCGAAGTTGTTGTCTTCTAAACGGTCATTACCATAGAAGCGACGTGGGCTAAATAACTGGTCATAGTTAATTGACGCTGTGGTTGAGTCAAAGTTCGGGTTAGTGTCTTGGTTTTTGTATGGAGAATACGCATAGAAGAAGCGTGGCGTTAAGGTTTGTAGATAACGACCTTCGCGCTCCATCACAAGACCCGCATCTAAAGTAAATTGCGGTACAATGACCGATTTACTTTCACTACTAGAGTAATTGTTATTTGTATTGGCGCGATCAACTGTATCTTGGTCATAAATCGTGTTGACGTTACGAATAGACACTTCTGGGATTACAAAAGACCATGGGTTGCGATAGTTATAACGCACACTAAAGTCGTTATAAATACGCGCGCCGCTTGGCTCATACATTGTCGCATCACTATTGTTTTGCGGAATATTATCGCCACTTAGGTTCTTTTTAAAATAAGCCGTATCGTTGTTAAATTCGTACTGTAAGCCGAGAGGATTACCAGTCTTGTAGTTCAGTAGGAATTGCGGCAAACGCGCATACGGACGGTCTTCATCACTGACAGTTTTATCCAGTGTTTGGAAGTCTTCAACTTTGAGCTGTGCTTTTAGCCCAGGGATACCATTTTTATAATTGAGTTCCCATGCACGGCGTAAGTTCAGGTCAGTTTTTGAGTTTGGATTGTTATTGAGATCTGAGAAATAGTCTTTATCAGATGCATAATTGTATTCTAAATTTGTCGTGAATTGATCGTTAATTTTCCAATTATGTAGGAAATGTAAGTCTTTACGATCCTGATCATCATACTTTTGGTCGGATGGTAAATAACCCCCCCACACCATCCCTGAACCAAAGTTTTTGGTCAAATAACGGAATTCACCTTCCATCATTGCGCCACGGTCTGCAATATAACGTGGTGTTACTGTAGCATCATAGTTTGGCGCAAGGTTTAGGTAAACTGGTACTGCAAGTTCAATACCGCCATCATTGGTAAAACCAAAGCTTGGGGTCAAAATACCTGTGGTACGGCGGTCATCAATCGGGAAGTTGAAGTAGGGTACAGCCATCACAGGAACATCTTTTACATAAAGTGTTGTCCCCTTGGTTTCGCCACGACCGGTTTCTTGATTCAGCTTAATTTTGTCTGCTTGAATTTTCCACGTTGGTTTTTCATCGGGTGGACAGGTGGTATAAACCGCATTTTCTAATTCAAGGGTTTCGGTTGAAGTACGTGAAATTTTCTCAGCGCGACCGTGTGCATGCTGCTGTTCAGCAATAAAGAAACTGTTATTTAAATCACCCTGTTGGGTTTTTAAATTGTAATCAATCGAATCACTTTGCGAAATCAGCCCAGACTGTGCCATTTGCACGCGGCCAGAAGCATTGGCATAAGTTTGGGTTTTATCAATTTTGATTTGATCGGCACGAATTTGACGACCTTCTTGGTCAATCAGAACATTACCTTCAAGAATGGAATCGCCATTCGGGTCAAAATGACCATAGTCTGCGGTAATGGTAGAGGTTGCGTCTTCAGGTGCGACCGCTTTTGTTGTTGGAGCAACAGGGGTAATCCACGTGCCTGTACAAAACGCTGAACTTAATTGATTGGTGTTGCGAATCTGTGCTTCAGGTGCAGATTTATCGACATAATATTGTTCGAAGAACTGCTGCCCCGGATAAGCTTCTGAAATGCTTTGTTTGAGTTGTTCTGTATCGTCATCCGTGGACGGGTTTGAAACAGGTGCTGCATAGCTTGGTAACGAGCTACCACATAGAAGGGTTAAGATCGCAGTCGCTAAAGGATTAAATTTAAACTGATGCTTCATTTGTCTCATTAACCAGGTATGCTTAATCGCAATTAATTATTGTCGCATCATAGAGAAAAAGTTGATAAGTAGCTACACTTAGCACTTTAAAAACTCAGCCTGTATTAGAATTTATCGCAAATGAATACACAACGTGAACAATTGATACAAACATGGATTTCATCTGTACTCGGTTCAGATCAATTTGAAATTAACTTCTTAGCAGGCGATGCAAGCTTCCGTCGTTATGCACGAATCAAATTGAATAATAAAACATTTATGCTCATGGATGCACCACCAGAAAAAGAAGATTGTGCTCCTTTTGTGTCGATTGATGAATTTTTTGATGCACATGGCGTGCGTGTACCACATATCGTGGCCAAAGACCTTGATCAAGGCTTCTTATTGTTAGAAGATTTTGGTGATGTTTTATTGTCTACGTTGTTGAATGATCAAACCGTAGACGCACATTATGCTCAAAGCTTTAAACAGTTGATTCAATTGCAGTCAATTGATGGAACTGCTCATTTTCCTGCATATGCCTATGAAAAGCTGATTTCTGAAATGGAGCTGTTAACCGATTGGTTATTGCCATCTCTACAAGTGCAGCCTACTGAAGAAGAATCGGCACTCATTAAACGTACCTTTGCTATCTTAGCCAATGCTGCATTGGCTCAGCCTCAAGTGATTGTGCATCGTGATTTTCATAGCCGTAATTTGATGGTACTAGATGGTGAGCAAGATCAGGGCGTGATTGATTTCCAAGATGCTGTGATTGGTGCAGATACTTATGATTTGATCTCAATCACACGTGATGCCTATGTGCAGTGGAATGCAGATCGCGTTTATGCATGGTTTAAGACGTTCTATGATTTGCTACCTGCATCGGCAAAAGAAGGTCGTAGCTTTGAGCAATTCAAACAAGACGCAGACCTCATGGCGATTCAACGGCATATCAAAATTTTAGGTATTTTTGTGCGCTTATTTGAGCGTGATGGTAAGTCGGGTTATCTCAAAGATTTGCCGCGTGTGATGTGGTATTTACTTGAAGAAAGTAAACCATATGCAGAATTACAACCTTTTATGCAATTTATTCAGGCTAAAGTATTGCCGAAATTTGAAGCCAAATACGGCACTTATGAGGTTGTTGCATAATGAAAGCCATGATTTTAGCGGCTGGTCTCGGAAATCGGATGCGCCCTTTAACATTGTATAAGCCAAAGCCTTTGCTTGAAGTGGGTGGAAAACCACTGATTGTTTGGCATATAGAAAAGCTAAAAAAAATTGGCGTAACTGAAATCATCATCAATTCTGCATGGCTTGCAGATATCCTGATTGGTACTTTGGGTGATGGTTCGCAGTTTGGTGTGAATATTCGCTGGACACGTGAAGCGGAAGGTCTGGAAACAGCTGGTGGTATTATTAATGCCTTACCTTTGCTTGGGACAGAACCGTTTATTTTAGTCAATGGTGACGTTTGGACGACCTACGATTTTTCAGCCTTGCTCAATGTTGAGCTAAAAGATGACTTGGCACACTTGGTCTATGTGACTAACCCAACGCAACATCCAAAGGGTGATTTTATCTTGGATGCAGGGCGTAGTTATACCTTTGAGCAAGAACATACAGGCGAGGCACTCACCTATAGCGGGATCGCAGTTATACATCCAAACATGTTTGATGGATTGGAAGCGGGTAAGCGTCCGCTCGCACCATTATTGAAACAAGCCATGTTGGATGGAAAAATTTCTGCAGAGAAAATGCAAACTGCGTGGGTTGATGTTGGCACACCTGAGCGTTTAAGTGATCTAGATCTACAGATTCGCCAAGGCATGTACGATTAAGTGCATATTCGCTAAGCGTTAGCTACTGTTCCACGGCTTAGAAATCGGTATACTTCAGTTAATTTTTATTGAGATGTCTTCTTTATGCATCCTTTTTTTCAAGACTTAAAGCAAGGTAGTCAAAAGCTTGGCTTAGATTTGAGTGAAGAAGCATTAAATCTATTGCTGAAATACCAAGATGCCCTAGTGCTGTGGAACAAAGCGTATAACTTGACCGCTATTCGTGATCCTAAAGAAATGTTAGTTAAGCATTTATTGGATAGCTTAAGTATCCTAAATGATTTGCCTGTAGGTCGTTTATTGGATATCGGTACGGGTGGTGGCATGCCGGGCATGATCATTGCACTGTGTCAGCCTGAACGTGAATGTGTGCTTTTAGATGCCAACGGTAAAAAAATTCGATTCTTAAAACAATTTATTGCTGACTTAAAACTAAAAAATGTCATTGCGGTACAAACACGTGTCGAAAATGAAGACAGCATTAATGAACTGGGGCAGTTTGATGTGATTACCAGTCGTGCTTTTGCATCGTTAACGGATTTTGTGGATGCGTCTAAACCGTATATGCATGCGCAAAGTATTATCGCGTCGATGAAAGGCTTAATTCCTGAAGAAGAAGTTGAAACACTAAAAAGTGATTTCAAGATTGATATCGTTGCATTAAAAGTTCCACGACTTGATGAGCAGCGTCATTTAATTTTTCTTAAACGTATTTAAAATTTTCAAAGGACTGGGGTTACCATGGCTCAAATTATTGCGATTGCAAACCAAAAGGGTGGCGTAGGTAAAACCACAACGGCTGTGAACTTGGCTGCATCTTTAGCCATATTAAAAAAACGAGTTTTACTTGTGGACATGGATTCACAAGGCAATGCCACGATGGGTTCGGGCATTCAAAAAAATGATTTGTTGTATTCAGTCACGGATGTCTTACTTGGTGAAGTGCCGATTGAAACCGCTATTTATAAAGCGGAAGTGGGCTATAAGGTTTTAGGTGCAAACCGTGACTTAGCTGGCGTTGAGCTTGCAATTGCAGATCAAGACGGTCGTGAGTTTATTTTACGTGAAGCATTGGCAAGCGTCGAAAAAGACTTCGACTATATTATTGTCGATTGTGCACCAAGTTTAAGTTTGATCACTGTCAATGCACTTGCAGCGGTACGTGCTGTGCTTATTCCAATGCAGTGTGAATATTATGCCCTAGAAGGTTTGGCTGACCTAACCCAAACCATTGACCGTATTCAGCAAGCTTTAAACCCAGATCTAGAGATCGTGGGTGTGCTTCGTACCATGTACGATGCGCGTAATGCCTTAACACGTGATGTGTCTGCTGAGCTTGAACAATACTTCGGTCAGAAACTTTATGACACGGTCATTCCGCGTAATATTCGTTTGGCTGAAGCGCCTGCGCACGGTTTGCCAGTGATTTATTTTGAAAAAAGCTCGAAGGGTGCAGTTGCTTATTTGAACTTGGCAGCTGAGATGTTAAAAAAAACCAAAGTAAAAAAAGGAACTAAAGCATGACCGTAAAAAAACGCGGACTGGCTAAAGGTCGTGGTCTGGATGCCTTACTCGGCTCAATCCAAAAAGAAAAACTACAGCTCGAAGCAAAAGCTTTAGATCATGGACAGTTAAAACAAATTGATGTGCATTTATTGAAACGTGGTGAGTATCAACCGCGTCGTTTCATTAAAGAACAAGATTTACAAGAACTTGCTGCATCGATTGAAAAGCATGGTGTCATGCAGCCAATCGTCATTCGTCCTGTCGAAGATGAAAAGCATCCCTACGAAATTATTGCTGGTGAGCGTCGTTGGCGTGCGGCTCAGCTTGCAGGTTTAACCGAAGTTCCTGCCATTGTTCGTGACTTGAGTGATCAAGTGGCAATTGCATTGGCATTGATTGAAAACATTCAACGTCAAGATTTGAACCCAATCGATCAAGCCATGGCTTTGCAACGCTTCCATGACGAATTTGGTTTAAGTCATCAAGAGATTGCTGACACGGTCGGTAAAGCACGTACCACGATTAGTAACTTGCTACGCCTCTTGTCTTTAGCGGATCAAGTCAAAGACTTTATGCAGCAAGGTTTGCTCGATATGGGGCATGCACGTGCGATCTTGACGTTAAAAGCCAAAGATCAGCTTAAAGTTGCTGAAATGGTGATTGAAAAAAGTATGTCTGTACGTCAAACCGAACAATTTGTTCGTGATTTGAATGCACCAAAACAACAAAAAGCTAAACCAATTGTTTCATCAGACATTCAACAACTGACACAACGTCTCTCTGATCGTTTCAGTGCAGACGTGAAAATTGATCATAATAAACAAGGGAAAGGCAAGCTGGTGATTAGCTACCATACTCTTGAAGAGCTAGATGGCATTTTAAATATTTGTCTAGCTGAATAATTTTTAAATTCGATTTATTGGGGAAAATCAAATGTGGGAATTAGTCAAAGCGGGCGGGTGGTTAATGATCCCGCTCGTCATTTGTTCGATCTTTACGGTAGCCATTACCATTGAGCGCTTTATTCGTTTAAAGAAATCAATGGTGTTACCAAAAGACTTGATGATGAATGTAAACACATCGGTGAAAGATGTGGTGCAGCAGCTAAAGCAAAGTCCAACTTTACAACAAAGTACATTGGGTCGTGTATTGGGCGCAGGTTACGCTAGTAAAGATCAAAACGAGCAATATGCACGTGCGCAAATGGAAGTCACAGCGTCACAAGAAATTGGTTATTTAGAAAAAAATATCAACTTTTTGGGCACTTTAAGCGCTGTTGCACCTTTACTAGGTTTGTTGGGTACGGTGATCGGTATTATTGAAGCATTCTTAATGATTGATATAGGTACCAATAGTGATCCAGTGTTGATGATGCCGGGTATTTCTAAAGCCTTGATTACCACTGCTGCCGGTATGTTAATTGCTGTGTCTGCATTATTTGCGCATCGTTATTTCCAACGTTTGGTTCAGGAATATGTGGCTGAGTTAGAACAGCAGTCGACATTATTTCATGCCGCTTTGTTTTATAAAAAAACACCTGAAGTAGAAAGTCAGGACATTCAGAAAGCCAGCTGAGTGGAGACTGCGCATGAAATTTAAACGTCGTCAGGTTGAAGATATTCATATCAACCTCACACCGATGATTGACTGTTTGATGTTTATTTTGGTGTTCTTGTTGCTCTCGACTACCTTTAATCAGATGAGTCGAATGAACCTCACTTTGCCAGATGCACAAGGTGTTCCACCTAAAAACTATGATCAAAAAATTGAAGTTGTGGTGGATTCATCAGGCCATTATTCTGTCAATGGTCAGTCATTGGCCAGTAAAGAAGTTTCTGATTTGAATACTGCAATTAAACAGACAGCCAATGATCGTCGTGATTTAATGTTTGTGATTGCCGCAGATGCAAAAGCAACACATCAAGATGTGATTCGGGTGATGGATGTTGCAGGTCAACTTGGATTTGTGAATGTCAACATCAGTACTAAAGTTCCAACTCGAGGTTATTAGTGAAGCACGATTTTAAGGTCTATTTACGCCTATTAAGTTATTTAAAACCTTTTTGGGGAATCGGCCTGCTGGTTTTGCTTGGTTTCGGTATTAATGCTGCGACAGAAGTTTCTGTCGCAAAATTATTGGAACGCATTATTGAAGCCATTCAAAACAAAGATCAAAGCTTTACAACCTTATTTCCACTCTTGGTGGTTTTATTGATGTTCTTCCGTGGACTCGGTTTGTTCATGGGGGGATACTTTACCGCAGTGATTTCTCGAAACTTAATCTTTAATATTCGTCAGCAAGTGTTCGCAAAACTCATGCGTTTGCCTTCGCAATATTATTTAGATAATTCGAGCGGTCATATCACTGCAAAAATTATGTATAACGTTGAACAGTTGACGGCAGCATCATCTGAGTCACTGAAAACGATTGTACAACAGGGTCTGATTACCATCGCATTATTGGGTTATTTGCTGTATACCAACTGGCGTTTAACTCTATGTATTTTAATTTTTGGCCCAATTATTGGGCTGATCATTCGTAAAGCGTCGAAACGCATGCGTAAATTATCCATGCAAGTACAAAGTACCATGGGTGACGTTAACCATGTGGTGCAAGAGACAGTACAAGGCAACTTGGTAGTGAAGGGCTTTGCAGGGCAAGATTATGAACAAAAACGTTTTTATGAAAGCTCAATGGAGAACTTACGCCGCGGCTTAAAAATGGTTGTGGTACAGCAACTCAATAGCCCAATTGTTCAGCTGATTATGTCGATCGCGCTCAGTATCGTGATGTATATCGCGCTACGCCCAGAGATTCTACAAGATACAACAGCAGGTGAGTTTGTAGCGTATATCACTGCCGCAGGTATGCTGAGTAAGCCGATTAAAACCTTAACGGATGTCAATGAAAAACTACAACGAGGCATGGCAGCAGCTTATTCAGTTTTTGAATTGCTTGATATGCCTGAAGAAGTAAATAACGGCACGCTGAAGCCTGCTTTGAAAGGTGATGTCGAATTTAAAAATGTTAATTTGATCTATGCCGATGGTCACCATGCGATTCATGACTTCAATTTAAAAGTCAATGCAGGGCAAACTGTTGCATTGGTTGGGCGTTCAGGTGCAGGTAAAACCTCACTGGTCAATCTGTTGGTGCGTTACCAAGAGGTATCCTCAGGCCAATTGTTGCTTGATCAGCATGATATTCACGACATAGAGCTCAATAGCTTGCGTACTCAGATTTCGATGGTCAATCAGCAAGTGGTTTTGTTTAACCGTACAGTGCGTGAAAATATTGCTTATGGTCAACTCGAGCATGCAACAGATGAACAAGTCATTGCTGCTGCTAAAGCTGCATTTGCACATGATTTTATTATGGATTTACCGCAAGGTTATGACACTCCATTGGGTGCGCAAGGTTTAAACCTGTCTGGTGGTCAACGTCAACGTATTGCGATTGCGCGTGCGATTTTGAAAAATGCACCGATTTTAATTTTAGATGAAGCGACCAGTGCGCTAGATAACGAGTCTGAATTTTTCATTCAGCAAGCATTTGACGCTGCGATGCAAGATCGTACCACGATCGTGATTGCGCATCGTTTATCGACCATTGAAAATGCAGACTGTATTGTGGTGATGGATAAAGGGCGTATTATTGAACAAGGTTCACATGCGGAATTGATGGCACAACGTGGTGCATATTACCAACTTCATCAGCGTAATTTTGAGGAAAATTAAGACATGTCTTTTGCACAATTGATTCAGGATGCTTGGAATGAACAGGCAAAGTGGCTCGTTGTGTTTAGACCTTTGTCATGGCTTTATCGTGGCGGCTTTTTACTCAATAAAAAACTCTATCAATCAGGTATTAAGCAAAGTTATAAAGCGCCTATTCCAGTCATGGTCATTGGAAACATCACAGTGGGTGGAAGTGGTAAAACCCCATTGCTCATTCATTTGGTCAGTTATTTGAATAGCTTAAAGCTGCGTGTTGGTGTGATCAGTCGTGGCTATGGTGGTCAAGGACCATTTCCGGCCTATGTGGATTTAGACTCGACGGCTGAAATCGTGGGTGATGAACCGAGCTTAATCGTTCAGTCTACAGGTGTGCCAATGGCGGTCGGTCCAAATCGCCAGCAAAGTATTGAGTTGCTACTATCCAAGCATGAATTGGATTTGATCATCTGTGATGATGGTTTGCAGCATTGGGCACTTCAACGTCAGTTGGAGTGGATCGTGCTGGATAATAACCGTGGTTTAGGCAATGAAAAATTATTACCTGAAGGTTATTTGCGTGAACCGAAAAAGCGTCTTGCCAGTGGAACGGTCATTGAGCATTCAGCAGATCCAAGTTCTCCACTGAATATGCACCTTGAAGCGGCGCAACCTTATTTGCTCAATAAAGATCTTGTGACGACATTTGATGCAAATAAAGATTTTTATGCTGTGGTGGGTATCGGCTTTCCGCAACGCTTTTATAAAACCTTAGAAAATATGGGGATTCATCAATTTCAATGTCATGAATTCCCAGATCATTATGAATATGAACTGAGTGATTTGCAGTTTGAAGATGCCAATCCCATCATTACCACTGAAAAAGATGCAGTTAAAATTTTAGCGATCCTCAAAAATAATCCAGATTTTAAAAGAGAAATATGGGTTGTTCCTGTAGATGCAGTGTTGTCACCTGCGTGTTATGAAACTTTGCATGCGCAGTTGAAACAACTGGGTCTGAAACTTCCCGAAGGCATTTAATTTATGAAACATATTGTTATTCCTGCACGTTTTTCAAGTTCACGTTTACCGGGTAAGCCTTTACTTGAAATTCATGGCCGTCCGATGATTTTACGTGTGGTCGATCAAGCCAAAAAAGTTGCAGGATTCGATGACCTTTGTGTCGCTACAGATGATGAGCGTATTGCAGCAGTATGTCGTGCGGAAGGGGTTGATGTGGTATTGACCTCTGCAGAACATCCATCTGGTACAGATCGTTTAAGTGAAGTTGCACGTATCAAAGGTTGGGCGAGTGATGACATTATTGTCAATGTGCAAGGTGATGAACCTTTGCTTCCCGCTCAATTGGTAAAACAAGTTGCACAATTACTTGTAGATCAGCCGACATGTTCAATGTCGACACTCTGCGAGCCGATTCATAGTCTAGATGAGTTTCAACGTGACAGTATCGTCAAAGTGGTGATGTCAAAGCACAATCAAGCGCTGTATTTCAGCCGTGCGACTATTCCGTATGACCGTGATGGTGCAAAGCAAGTAGAACAAACCTTGCATGATCAGGCTTTTCGTCATTTAGGTCTTTATGCATACCGCGTAAAACTGCTACAAGAATATGTCACTTGGGATATGGGTGTGCTGGAAAAATTAGAAAGCCTTGAACAATTACGCGTTTTGGAAAATGGTCACCGTATTGCCATTGCTGTGGCAGAAGCGAACCTTCCACCGGGCGTAGATACTCAAGCTGACCTTGATCGTTTGAACCAAATGGATGTTTCGAACTTCGAATAAGGTTAAACGATTTATGCAAAATGAAATTGTGGCGCAAGTGTACCCTTGGCAGAAAAATACATGGAATACATTAACCAGCCGTTTTCCACAATTGGGACATGGCGTGCTTTTGTATGGCAAAAAAGGCTGTGGTAAAGAGGCATTTGCAAAACAATTTCTTGCATGGGTGCTGTGTCAAAAACGTGATGAGCGAACTGAGCCGTGTGGTGAGTGCGGGAGTTGCCAGTGGTTAAAGTCAGATACACATCCAAATTTTGTTCATATCAGTACAGATGAAGACAATAAAAAGCAAAATGCCAAAATTAAAATCGAAAAAATTCGTGATTTATTGCCTTTTGTACAGCAAACCGTAGACGGTTGGCGAGTTGTGTTGATTGAGCCTGCTGAAGCATTAAACATTGCATCATCAAATGCATTGCTGAAAACACTGGAAGAGCCGGGCGAGCGGATTGTGATTATGTTGTTGGCAGAGCATTATTTGAAATTGCCGGCAACTATTCGTAGTCGAATGCAGCACTATGCCTTGGATCGTATTGAACCCGAACAATCACAGCAATATTTACAGCAGCATTTGCCCGATAGTGGTGAAACCCAGCGCAAAGTTCTCATGAACTTAGCCAGTCAAATGCCATTACAAGCGATTTCATTGGCAAGTAGTGAATGGCTAAATATGCGCCAAGAGTTTCTACAAGATTGGCAAAAACTTGTGACACAAAAAAACATGCCGATGGCAATTGCGAGCAAGTGGAATAAAGCACTGAGTTTTAGTGATTTTAGTCAAATGTTTGAATACTTGTTGTCCGATATAATTTGTGTCAAGCTAAATCAATCCATAAAAAATATAGATTTGGATTTTGGGGTGTTGGCAGAGCAATATTCGCTCGAAACACTCTTTGGGATTTATACAGAATTACAGCAGTCTAAGCGGTTCATCGAGCAGAACGTACAGGGGAATCTGGTCGTAGATGAGCTTTGCATCAAACTGATGAATGTTTAATTAAGGGGAAACATCATGCAACCACGTATGGGCGGGATCGTTCACGCTAATATTCCAGATGTGGAAACACTTTTTGCGAGCTACATGCCTTATGTCGTTGGTGGCGGTTTATTTGTACCATCAAAGCAAGCTGTGAAAATGGGTGATGAGGTTTTCTTATTGGCGACTTTGCCTGAACAAAGTATAAAAATTCCTTTGACAGGGAAAGTGATTTGGATTTCGCAAAAGCAAAATGGCATTAAACCACAAGGCTTTGGAATTCAATTAAGCGGCGAAAAAGGCGTTTATTTCAAAACAGAAGCAGAACGTTTACTTGCAGGGCTTAAATCTGAGGGGCGTAGAAGTTACACTATGTAGTTACAACAGTGAAGACTTGTAGGTACATATTGTGTTTGTAGATACCCATTGCCATTTAACCATGCTTGACTTAAGCCCTTATGAGGGTAATTTAGATCTTGCATTGGATCAGGCTCGTCAAGCCGGGGTCTCAAAATTTATGAGTATCTCGGTTGATCTAGATGACCATATCGAACTTTCAAAAATTGCATCACGTCATGCTGATGTGGGTTATTCCGTTGGGGTTCACCCATGTGAAGATCCTGCAACGATGGCTCGGGCAACAGAAGAATATCTCATTGAATTAGCACAACCTGAAAAGGTTTGGGCGATTGGTGAAACAGGGCTGGACTATTTTCATAGTACAGACTTTATTGCAGAGCAAAAAGAATGCTTTGCCCGCCATATTCACGCATCACAAGCTGTAAAAAAACCAGTGGTTGTTCATACCCGTTCTGCAAAGCATGATACGGTGGATATTATCCGTGCAGAGAAATCCACTCACGGTATTTTGCATTGTTTTACTGAAGATTGGGAAACGGCAAAAGCGGTCTTAGATTGCGGTTATTACGTGTCATTTTCAGGCATTGTTTCTTTTAAAAATGCACAAGATTTGCGTGATGTGGCCAAGCAAGTGCCACTGGATCGAGTGCTCATTGAAACAGATAGTCCATATCTTGCACCGATGCCCTATAGAGGAAAGTCTAATGAACCAAAATACGTTCCTTATGTAGCCAAAGCCTTAAGTGATGTATATGATAAGTCAATTGAAGAGATGGCTTTCATTACAATGCAAAACTTTGAAAATCTCCTCAATCTTAAGTAAATAATTTGAATTGATATAAGAGTAAGAGAGTATAGGGTGAAGATGGATCGTCAAGCTCAGTTTAGAGCAAGAGAGGCATTAATTTTCCAAGTGGCAGAGCAGCTGCTATTGGAAAATGGCGAAGCAGGGATGACACTAGATGCGCTAGCGGCAGAACTCGACTTGGCAAAAGGGACGTTATATAAACATTTTCAAAGTAAAGATGAACTATATATGTTGCTCATTATTCGTAATGAACGCATGTTATTGGAAATGATTAAAGACACCGATAAAGCTTTTCCTGAACACCTTGCTTTCTTTATGTTGCATCACTTACATCACCCAGAACGTACAGTGTTGTTTCACCAAATTGAAGAGCGTTTATCGACAACGGGTGTGGGTATTCAGCACTTGTTTAGTGAACTATATCAAGTGCGCAAACAACGCCTACGATTGATCATTCGTATGACTGAGCGTTATTTGGAGTCGATTCAAAGTAGCATGCCAGTACGTGATTATCTTGCTTCAATTTGGTCACTTACACATGGTGCTGCAGCAATTTTGAACTCTAGTTTTTATCAGCGTTATTTGGGTTCAAGAGACACCTTGCGGGTTGCTTATATTGATCAAGCCTTGGCCTTACCAAAACAAGTGCATGCGGTTGCTCAATTCGCTTAAAGGCTGCTTATGAAAAGTGCATCACCATCATCGGTTCGTGGATTCACCCTCGTAGAATTGATGGTGGTGATTGTGATTATGGGCATTATGGCCTCATTGGTGCTTTTAAATATCGGTGGAACAGATCAACGCAAAGCCATGCAGGCACGTGAAGTGTTTGTAATGGATCTGAAACGAATATTACGTGATGCAAATGATCAAGCTTTGATATTGGCCTTACAGCAAAAAGCTGGAACAGATGTCAACACGCAAAGCTATGCGGTACAAGAATATTTACCAGAACAAAAACGTGTAGAAAATAGTATTTTAAATCAGAACAATAAATGGCAAAACTATAAAGATTTTGAAACCCGAGTATTACCTGAAAATGTCTCTTTTACGATTCAGCCTTTAGATCAACAGTATGAAAATGCTAATAATGATGATTTGTTAAATACCAATGCACCCAAGTTGATTTGGTTGGGTAATGGTGAGGTAAAGCCTGTGCGTATACAGTTTTATTTTGAAGAACGTCCCATTGGTAATGAAATCGAAATCGATCATTTAGGGAAAGTTAATGCGGGCTAAAGGGTTTACGCTACTTGAAGTCATGGTGGCATTGGCGATTTTTGCGACTGCGGCAATGGCTTTGTCTAATGTTGCGATGCAATATACGCAGTCGACAGCACACGCAATTTTAAGAAATAAAGCACAATTTGTCGCGCTGAATGAAATCGCTAAGATGGAAATCAATCGTGAATGGATGACAGGTACTGCATCTAAACAGGTCACTGAACAAGGCGAACGATGGCAAATTGACAAAAAAGCCCAAGCCACCATTAGTCCAAATGTACAACGGATTGATATCCAAGTGAGTTTGATGAATGCTGAAACAGGCGATGTTGAAGCAGGGATTAGCAGTTTGGTGTTCTTTAACTATAAGGCTCCGTTGGATGAAAATAATAACTAGAAAAAAACGTACATCTCAAGATATGCCTGTGCTTGTGCAGCAAGGAATGAAGAATCAAGCAGGATTTACCTTGGTTGAGCTTTTGGTTGCGATTGCCATCTTTGCAGTGCTATCTGCATTGGGCTGGAAGGTTTTTGATTATGTCTCGAAAGTGAAGGAACGAAACGCAACCCATGAGGCACGGCTGAGTCAGTTGCAAGATGCCCATCAGCAAATACTCAGAGACACGGTACAAGCTGTGCCATTAACTGCCAATATTAATGGAGATATTCAACCAGCGTTGGTGTTGCAAAATGGCCGATTTAATTTCAGTAAGACTGGTGTCACTGACCCATTAAATCAGGGCATTGCACCTGATGAGCGAGTGGAATATCAATACAAAGCTGATGAAAAAAAATTGTATCGGCTAAAATTTAAAAATCTCAACCAAACGGGGCATGATCAGCCAGATTCGAGTGTATTACTGGATAATGTTGAACAATTTAAAATCACGGTACTCAATCCAAATGAGTTGGAAAGTTGGCCAGATGCTGCCGCAGATCTGAATAATGAAAAAACCATACAACTGTTACCACGCGGCATTAGGATGCAACTCACAGTCGATGGAACAGACTATGAATGGCTATTCAGTTTGTTAAATACTGATTTTTTATTGGATAAAAATAAGAATGGATAACGGACAGGTAGTAGGGGCATTTGAAGTTCGGAGTTGCTTATGAAACAGCAACGCGGCATCGCTTTGTTAACTATCCTGATGATGGTAGCTTTGGCAACTATAGTTGCAGCAGGCATCGCAAAACAACAAGCCAATACTTCTGAAAATACCGCTTATGTGATGCGCCAAAATCAATCGATGTTATATGCAAAAAGTGCCGAAGCATTTTTTGCTGAACTTTTGGTGAATGATGCCGAAAATGCAGGGCAGGTGGATCATCTCCAAGAAAATTGGGCTCAGCCTATGCCAGCCTTTCCTGTGGAAGGTGGAACTGTTGCAGGTGTGCTCCAAGACGAATCTGGAAAATTTAACCTTAATAGTTTGGTTTCAGAAGAGGGTGTAGTAAATGACAAAGCAAAATTATGGTTTGAAAAAATATTGCAGCGTGTTGGTTTACCCGCAGAATTAAGTCAAGCCGTGATTGACTGGCAAGATGAAGATGATGAGACCTCTGGCCCAATGGGAGCAGAGCTGGCGTACTATCGTGGTTTAAATAATGCGGCACTACCGCCAAATGCAAAATTTCATAGTGTGGAAGAACTGAAATCAGTCCGTGGTTTTGAAGGTGCTCAATATAAACTGATTTCGCCCTATGTGAGTAGCTTGCCCTCGCATGAAACAACGGTAAACATTAATACCGCTCCTGCATTTTTGTTGGCAACCATGGATGATCGTTTAGATGTCAATGCAGTCGAACAAGCTTTACAACAAAAAGCTGCCAAATTTGAACATTTTGAAAATATCAATGATTTATGGGTAATGGAGCCATTTGCACAGGTGAGCACAGAAAATCGAGAAGTTTTAAACTCACAATTGGGTGTGCAGTCGAACTATTTTAAAGCGCAAATTGAAATTATTTTAAATGAAAGAAAGCGTCAATTTACCAGTGAGTTAGTGCGAAAAGATAAAGATGTATATGTGGCTTTTCGCAGTATGGCACCATTTTAGGTCTTAAATATCGCTAAATTTTCATGATGCCTTTTCCCAATTGTGCTGAACAGCAAAATTAATGCCTCTTGTTAGACTTTTGCATTATAATCTCTGAGAACCCATAGATTATTTGATTGCATTACGACATATGTTAATTCGTAAGTTATTTAAGTTTGAAAATGCGCATATCGTGCGTAATTGCACGTCAGACCGCTGCAAACGTTCCATTCATGGACACAGTTATAAAGTCGAACTATTACTCAAAGCGTCGAAACTTGACCATGGACAAATGGTTTACGATTTCGGTTTGCTCAAAGGGGTTATTAAAGACTTATTTGACAGTTTTGATCATGCGATTTGTTTTTGGCAACATGATGATGCCGAGTATATTCGTGCCTGCAAGCAGTTCAGCGCACGTTGGGTTGAACTACCCGTATCGCCTTCAGCAGAACAGTTTTCACGGATCTTCTTTTACTTGGCACAACAAGTTCTAAAATCAACAGAAACTCAAAATGGTGAGGGTGATGTTGAAGTGTATTCTGTGATCGTACATGAGACGGACACAGGCTATGCGCAAAGCTTTTTAGAAGATATCGACAACGCACAAATGGGGCTGTTGCAGTTAGATCAAATCGTCTTTTCCGAACAGGTTCAGTCGGAATGGAACGATTCCCAGATGTATGAAAAATTAAAACAGGGTCAAAAATTTTTAAACCCTGCAGTTGATTTACAAGTTAAAATTTAAGTAAATATTTGGTTTTATTAGGATTGGTTAACAGTGATGTCTTTAACAGAAGAGCAACAAGCAAAACTCGCTAAAGTGCAGCTTGATGCTAGCTGGAAATATGGCCTAAGTGAGTTTTTGCTTAGCCCCCGCATGGATGAGTTAAAAGACTTTCTGCTACAACAAATCAAACAGGATAAAGTGATTTATCCACCGAATCCTCTGATTTTTAATGCCTTAAACACGACGCCTATGGCGAATGTAAAGGTGGTGATTTTAGGCCAAGACCCGTATCATGGGCCAAATCAGGCACATGGCTTGAGTTTTTCGGTACAAAAGGGGGTTGCATTACCACCTTCTTTACGTAATATTTTCCATGAGTTAAATACCGACCTTGGGGTGCCTGTGTCAAAACATGGGGACTTAACACGCTGGGCAGAACAAGGTGTTTTGCTTTTAAATGCGGTACTGACTGTTGAGGCTGGGCAACCAACTTCACATCAAAAACGTGGCTGGGAGGATTTTACAGACCATGTGATTGATGTTTTAAATGAGCAACGTGAGCATATTGTCTTTATTTTATGGGGGGCATATGCACAGCGTAAGGGACAACGCATTGACCAAAATAAGCACTTGGTGCTAAAAGCCGCGCATCCATCTCCTTTGGCTGCAAACCGCGGTGGTTTTTTTGGTTGTAAGGTGTTCTCAAAAAGTAATAATTATCTTAAACAAAATGGCATTGAGCCAATAGACTGGCAGCTGGACGCATGACTTATTCTCCCGTTTCAAAAAATTATCACCCAGATCTGATTGTGGAAGAAGCGAAAAAGGGCTGGCGCATTGTTCGCCTGAATCGCCCAAAATCGCTTCATGCATTAGATGAATCTATCTGTACAGCATTGCTTGAAGTCTTTCAGGACTTTCAACATGATGATGCTGTTAAAGCGATTTGGTTGGATTCCACTACGCCGAAAGCATTTTGTGCAGGTGGCGATGTACGCAAATTGCGACAATTGGTGGTCAATGATGAAGTTGAAACGGCGAATAAATTCTTTGAACAAGAATATGCCCTAGATTTGCTGCTGCATAACTATGCAAAGCCGATTTTGGTTTGGGGCGAAGGTTATGTCATGGGTGGTGGTTTAGGTCTATTTATGGCCGCACCTTTCCGTTTGGTGACACCTTATTCGCGTTTAGCAATGCCTGAGATTAATATTGGTTTGTATCCAGATGTAGGTGCGACGCGTTTCCTTGCTGATCGTGGCGCCATTGGTTTGTTTACTGGGTTAACCGGCTCGATTATGACCGCAGCAGGTGCTTATGGTATCGGTTGGGCAACGCATATTTGTGATGCGCAGCGTGATAATGTACTTGAAACTGTCATTAATATTGATTGGGATCATTATCCAGCGGGCGATTTTCGTGCCATCGATGACACTTTAAATAGTATGCATCGTCCTGTGGGGCCGGGACCATTACAAAATTCATTGGATGTGATTCAAAGTGTGTGCCGTGGGCATAATTTTGAACATGACTATGAATCAATTATTGGTTTAAGCGATGCACGCAGTGATTGGTTACGCCAAGCCAGTGAAAATCTACAAAAAGGTTCACCTGCAACAGCAGCATTAACATGGTTGTTGTGGCAGTGGGGCAAGCAAGTGCATTCTTGGAATGAAGTGTTTGAACTGGAAACCCAAATTTCGGATTGGAAAATTCATCATGCGGACTTTGTTGAAGGTGTGCGCGCCCGCCTAGTCGATAAAGACCTGTCTCCAGAATGGAAAAAAGGTACAGATCTTTCCCTCAAAGGAATTCTGGCTGATGAGCCTCCTGTAACCAATATTGACAGTTGGAATGCACTGTTAAGACAGTATGGTGTAATTTAGTTAATTGATGTCTGAACAAAACCAACATAGTGATGAGCATTGGATGCAGCTTGCTTTCGAGCAAGCTGCGCAAGCTGCCGAATTGCAAGAAATTCCTGTAGGTGCAGTGATTGTGAGTCAAAATCAAGTCATAGGTGCAGGGTTTAATGCGCCGATTTCTCTGAAAGATCCCACCGCGCATGCGGAAGTACAAGCTTTGCGTCAAGCTTGTTTAAATATCGATAATTACCGTTTACCTGATGATGCAACTTTATATGTGACCTTGGAGCCTTGCACAATGTGTGTGGGTGCTTTGGTCCATTCAAGAATTAAACGCGTGGTATTTGCGACGACTGAGCCTAAAGCAGGTTCTTTAGTGAGTTCGCGTCAATTGTTAAATTCAGGCTACTATAACCATATCTTTGAGTTTGAGCATGGTTGCCTGCAAGCGCAATGCTCCCAACAATTAAGTGATTTTTTTAAAATGCGTCGTGAACAAAAACGACTGATGAAGTTACAGGAAAAAGCCACTTTGACTGAACTTCATTTAAAAAATCAAGTAAACTCTACTGACAATTAATATTGTCAAATAAAATAGGGTACACCATGAAATCCATTCAAGTAAAAAAAGAATTTAATGCACCAGTCGAGCAGGTTTTTGACTTACTTTCAAAACATTCGACCTATAACGTGGCTTTTGCACCGATTCAAGTGGTGCGTGTCAAAGATTCAGCAGATCCTGAGCGTCCTGATGGTGTGGGTTCAGTGCGCCGAATGGGCTTTGGGCCAGTGAAGCCGTTACAAGAGCAAATTACCTTACTTGAGCCAAACCAACGCATTGAATATAAGATTATTAAAAACCCATTGGTGAAACATCATTTGGGTGTGATTCAATTCGAAGCGATCGATGCTGCGCGTACTTTAGTCACTTATACGATTGAATTACAGGCGCGTGCGCCATTCGTTAGTCAATTAATCCTTGCGCAACTGAAGTCAGCGATTAAAATTGGTTTTTCAAAACTTGCAAAAACCGTATAAACAAAAATGGAAGAGCAATGACAGTTCAAATCATTACAATTGATGGCCCAAGTGGCTCAGGTAAAGGAACATTGGCAGCAAAAATTGCGGCACATTATCAGTTCCACTTACTCGACTCAGGTGCGTTATATCGTCTGTTGGGATTGTCATTGCATAAGCAAGACTTAATTGATGCATTAGACTCAAAGCTCGATGAATGCGTAAAAATTGCAACAAATTTAGACATACAATTTGTGACAAATGAAGCAGGTGTTTCGGTGCTTTTAGATGGTGAAGATGTCTCAAAAGTTATCCGTACTGAGAGAGTCGGAGAGTTTGCCTCAAAAGTTGCTGCAATTCCTGCACTTAGAACTGCGCTTTTAGAACGTCAGCATGCCTTTGCCCAAGCACCTGGTTTGGTTGCAGATGGCCGTGACATGGCAACTACGATTTTTCCCAATGCTCAAGCCAAGATTTATTTAACGGCTTCTGCTCAGTCCCGTGCAGAGCGCCGTGTAAATCAGTTGCAGGCTATGGGCGTGGATGTTAAAATAAACGACATTTTAGCTAATATCGAAGCGCGTGATAAGCGAGATATGGAACGCACAGTCGCTCCACTCAAGCCTGCGCCAGATGCTTATTTCATTGATAGTTCAACTTTGAGTATTGATGAAGTATTCACGCTGATGACGAATTACATCGATCAGCAATTAGCAAACTAAAGAATTTTCAGCAGAAGCATAGCTTGATCAGTCTTATATGGACTATGTAGACGCTTAATTAAACCGGCCTTGTCTGATCCAAGACCGCTGACTTTACTAGGTATATCATGACCGAATCTTTTGCAGCCCTCTTTGAAGAAAGCGAATTAAACCTCAACGTTGAAAAGGGTGCTGTCATCCAAGGCGTTGTAGTAAATATCGACTCTGACTGGGTAACAGTTGACACTGGCCTTAAATCAGAAGGTATTGTTGACCGCGCTGAATTCTTAAATGAACAACGTGAACTTGAAGTTCAAGTTGGCGACACTGTTGACGTAGTTGTTGAAGCTCTTGACAACGGTATGGGTCAAACAGTTTTATCACGTGAAAAAGCTAAACGTGCTGAAACTTGGACTAAACTTGAAAAAATCTTTGAAGACGGCGAAATCGTTACTGGTGTTATCTCTGGTAAGGTTAAAGGCGGTTTCACTGTTGACATCGGTCCAGTTCGTGCGTTCCTTCCAGGTTCTTTAGTTGATACTCGTCCTATTCGTGATACTACTCACTTAGAAGGTAAAGAGTTAGAATTTAAAGTAATCAAACTTGATGCTAAACGTAACAACGTTGTTGTATCTCGTCGTGCTGTTATGGAAGCTGAATCTTCAGCTGACCGTGAAGCTCTTCTTGCTCAGCTTGAAGAAGGTCAAACAGTTACTGGTACTATCAAAAATCTTACTGACTACGGCGCGTTCGTTGACCTTGGCGGTATTGATGGTCTTCTTCACATCACTGACATGGCTTGGAAACGTATCAAGCACCCTTCAGAAGTTGTTGAAGTTGGTCAAGAAGTTACTGTTAAAGTACTTAAATTCGACCGCGAACGTAACCGCGTATCTTTAGGCCTTAAACAATTAGGCGAAGATCCATGGTTAGCGATCATGAACCGTTACCCTAAAGGTTCTATCGTTAAAGCTCGTGTAACTAACTTAACTGACTACGGTTGCTTCGCTGAAATCGCTGAAGGCGTTGAAGGCTTAGTACACGTTTCAGAAATGGATCACACTAACAAAAACATCCACCCATCTAAAGTTGTTCAGATCGGTGACGAAGTTGACGTTATGGTTCTTGAAGTTGATGAAGAGCGTCGTCGTATTTCTCTTGGTATCAAACAAACTCGTGCTAACCCATGGGAAGAGTTTGCTAAAGAACACGACAAAGGTGAAAAAGTTTCAGGTACTATCAAGTCAATCACTGACTTCGGTATCTTCATCGGTTTACCAGGCGGTATCGATGGTCTAGTTCACTTGTCTGACATTTCTTGGAACGAACAAGGTGAAGAAGCTATCCGTCGTTACAAGAAAGGTGACACAGTTGAAGCGGTTATCCTTTCAGTAGACGCTGAAGGCAACCGTATCAGCCTTGGCATCAAACAAATGAACAGCGATCCGTTCAACGATTTCTTAGCTGCTAACGAACGCGGTGCGCTTGTTAAAGGTACTGTAACTGCAGTTGACGCTAAAGGCGCTACTGTTAAGTTAGCTGACGAAGTTGAAGCGACTCTTAAAGCATCTGAAATCAACCGCGACCGCGTTGAAGATGCAACTAAGTTCCTTGAAGTTGGTCAAGAAGTTGAAGCTAAAATCATCAACGTAGACCGCAAATCACGTTCTATCAACTTGTCTATCAAAGCGAAAGACGAAGCTGAAGAAAAAGAAGCAGTAGCTAACTTGAACAAGACAGCTACAGCAACTTCAGACAATGGTCCTAAGACTATTGGTGATTTGATCAAAGCTCAAATGAACCACTAAGTAAGTGTTTGAATTGTATTGTTAATGTAAATTAATTAATATATTTTACACAATTACTGTAACGGTAGCGTAGTAAGTGATTATTACGCTACCGTTTTGTATTTAAACAGGTTATTATCAGGAAACTGATCCTAGGTAGCTTGATAATTAAAGAGGTCGCAGATGACTACTGAAGCACTTAATAAGTCTGACTTAATAGAGCGTATTTCTCTTAAAAACCCACACTTAGCTGAACCCTTAGTGGAAGAGGCCGTTAAGATAATGATCGATCAAATGATCGAAGCTTTGTCTACAGACAACCGAATAGAAATCCGTGGTTTTGGTAGTTTTGCATTACATCACCGTGAACCACGTGTGGGTCGTAACCCAAAAACAGGTAAATCAGTTGAAGTTGCAGCAAAAGCTGTACCGCACTTTAAACCTGGTAAAGCTTTACGTGATGCGGTAAACGAATCTGCAAACTAATTCAAAACATTGTTAGGGGTGTTTATGCGTTACGTATTGGTCGTAATTCTACTGGTCCTATTTGGATACTCATTGGCTTTGGTTCTACAAAACGGAACTGAACTTTCGGTCGATTTGTTGTTTACACAAGTGCCTGCAATGCGTTTAGGGCTTTTATTGCTATTAACCTTGTCATTAGGTTTGGTGTTAGGTCTTTTATTGGCAGTGCAAGTATTTCGAGTATTTCAAAATAACTGGGAAATTAAACGTCTACGTAAAGATATTGACCGCCTACGTAAAGAGCAAATTCAAACTGCTCAACTGGCTGCTGCTGAAGCGGCTGCACATACGCGTCATGAAAAGACAGTTTTAGATATTGATGCAAATGAGCGTCCTTCTAACCCGTTATAATTGGGTTTTTGAAGTAAATGAACTACTTTTATGAGTAGATTTAAATTTTATATTTAACACTCTGGTGGATCATCGGAGTGTTTTTTTATGGGCTGAAAAAATAATACGCTTATCTCAAATAAAATAATGAGATAGCTCAATTCAAATTAATCATTTCAAATAACATGAGTTTTATGACTTTCTGATCAAGTTGAATACATCTATAATGCACTAATTTTGTCAAAATGAAGGGTAAGTCTCTTGAGTATCATCGTTGCACTAGATGCTAAAAGCCAATATGACGCACTTACAATTGCAGAGCAGTTAGATCCTGCATTATGTCGAGTTAAGGTTGGTAAAGAGTTATTTACCCATGAGGGTCCAAGTGTCGTTAAGGCCTTGCATGATAAAGGTTTTGAAGTATTTCTAGATCTAAAATTCCATGATATTCCAAACACCACAGCGCAAGCAGTTTGTGCAGCTGCGGATATGGGTGTGTGGATGGTCAACGTTCATGCATCAGGTGGTCGTAAAATGATGGAAACCTGTGTAGAGCGCCTAAAAGCAGGCAATTACAATACTCAGCTGATTGCTGTTACTGTTTTGACCTCGATGGGTCGTGAAGATCTTGCTGATTTAGGTTTAGATGTTGAACCCTTTGAACATGTGAAACGTCTTGCGACTTTAACGAAAGAAAGTGGTTTAGATGGTGTAGTGTGTTCGGCGCAAGAAGCGAAAATGTTACGTGAAACTTTGGGTGCAGAGTTTGCTTTAGTGACACCGGGTATCCGTCCTGCGGGTTCTGCTGCTGATGATCAAAAACGAATTGTGACACCTAAACAAGCCATGCTTGATGGTTCTACACATTTGGTGATTGGCCGTCCAATTACTAAATCGGAGAATATGCGTCAGACTTTAAAAGATATTTTGGCGACACTTTAATATTTACCCTCTCTCTAACTCTCTCCCAAAGGGAGAGAGAAAGTCCTCTCCCTTTGGGAGAGGATTTAGGTGAGGGGGTTAGATAGCCGCCAATATACTTACCAATATAGGTGCAAGTACAGAAAGGATAAAGCCGCTGACCATGGCATGTGGAATAAAATCATTACCACAAGCTTGTTTGACCATCGGTAGTGTGACGTCCATGGCTGTTGCGCCCGCAGATGAAATTGCAGAGCGTGGGTAACGCCAGCCAATAATATACATAAACACAATCGCAAAGATTTCTCTGAATAAATCATTCATCAACGCAATACTACCTAGATGCGCATTTTTTAATTCAGTTACGACGATACCTGTCATCGAATAGAAACCATAGCCTTGTGACAGCATAATCAAATCTTTCAAGCTGATTTGTGGCAATAGATAGGCAGCAGCAAAAGCGCCCAAAAGTGAACCGACGATACAACCGAGTGGAACAAGTAGAATTTTCCAATTTAACCAAGAGCGATCGAGCGGTGAGTAGGCGAGATCAAGCCCAATCAGAAACATGAAGACTAAAAGTAGATCCCAAGTACTCATATGTGGCTGAAGACTAAAATGTGCTGCCATTTCGGCAAAAGCATAACCTAAACCTAATGCAATAAAAGCATAGCTAATATTGATGAGCGAGCTTGTCACTAACTGCATGGACACTTTGCCATGACTGGGTTTATAGCCTAAAAGCTTAAATAAAATATAGCAGCAAATAAAAGCACCCACTGAGGTCAATAGTGCAATAAGTACTGATGAAGAAAGGATTTGCAGAGGTGCTGAAATAGTGTGTAATGTTTCAGAAAATTCGATCGCAATCGCAAATAACAAAATATAAGTAAAATACGGCAGCAGTTTAAAGGCGATTTTTTCAAGCCAAGTGGGTAGGCTACGTGCAAGAATAAAACCAAGCCCTAAACAGGTCAAGAGCTGGAAAATCAGCCAGAAAGATTGCATACAAAAATAGGCAGATAATGAATACCTGCCTATTATGACCTGTTATTGCTTAAGCTGCATGACTAGATTTTGTTTTACTGAGGAGTCGAAAATCGGCTGGATTTATTTTTCGAGTAGCGAGCCAATATTTCCATGTATAAGTTGGCCACAGTGCAAAATTTTTACCGCCATTTTGCTGATACCAACTCACGCAGCCTGATTGCCATACCGTACCATCAAGCATGTCTTGTACATGCGTGTTAAATTGATCTTGCACCTGATCTTTGACAGCGATGGCTTGAACATTAGATTTTGAAACCAATTGCATCATTTGTAAGATGTAATCGACTTGTGCCTCAATCATAAATACCACTGAATTATGGGCAAGTACGGTATTGGGGCCTAATAATTGGAACAGATTTGGAAAGCCTTTGGTGCAAATGCCATAAAAGCTTTCTGCGCCAGCTTGCCAAACTTGTTTGAGTTCTTGAGCATTTTCACCAATACATTCAAAGGACTTGAGATAAATACGTGGGTCAGTAATAAAGCCAGTCCCATAGATTAAGCAGTCAATTTCACGGGATTTTCTATCTTTGGTAATAATGGCATTTTCAGTGATTTCTTGTATTGCATCACTGACCAATTCCACATTCGGTCGATTAAACGTTGGAAAGTATTTATTAGAAATTAAAATGCGTTTACAGCCCATGATGTAGTTTGGGGTTAGTTTCTTGGCAAGTTCAGCATCTTTCACTTGATACTTAATATATAGTTCTGCCAGTTTTTGCGCATATTTCATGGTGGTTGGTTTAACAATTGGCACGACACGTGATTCATTGGTCCAATACAGGCGAGCGCGGTGAATTTTTCGAAACCAATCATATTTTTTAAATAATGATTTTTCTAAACCATGATAACTACGTTCATCTCGTGGAATGACCCAAGCTGCGGTACGTTGAAAAACATAAAGTTGCTGTGTTTGTGGTGCAATTTCTGGAATGTATTGGATGGCACTGCCGCCTGTACCAATAGATGCGACTTTTTTACCTTCTAATGGATATTGATGATCCCATTGCGAAGAATGGAACACTTTACCCTTAAATTTTTCAATGCCTGGAATATGTGGAATTTGTGGGACATGTAACGGGCCAGATGCAAAAATCACATATTGAGCGGTAATTTTAACGCCATCTTTGAGTTCTAAATGCCAGTCACAGGTTGATTCATTGTATTGGCTTGAAAGCACTTCACTGTTAAAGCGACAGAATTGTTTTAAATTATATTCACGGGTGACCTGTTGGATATAGTCAAATATTTCCGGCGCTTCGGCGTAACGCTTTGACCAATCTGTTTTGGGTGCAAAAGAAAGTGAATACATATGTGATTGCACATCGCAGGCAGCGCCAGGGTAGCGGTTTTCACGCCAGGTTCCACCAAAATCATTGGCTTTTTCGAGGATTAGAAAATTTTGATTACCTTGTTGTAAAAGTCGTATCGCCATAGCAATGCCACCAAAACCGCCGCCGATGATAGCGATTTGCGTATGAATTTCCGAATTGGCTTTTGGGGTTTGCACTGTTTTTGTTTGCGCTTCCTGCATCATTTTTTTAATTCCAAGCGAGATTACAAACTAAGCATACTTGAGTTCATAACCAGAACAATATGATTGAGGTGACAGAAAAATTGATCGAAACGGCAATGTTCATAATTGCAAATTTGTAGTAAAAAAGAAGAAATTTAATGTCATTTTACGATTTATGAAACGATCTATTCTAAGCCTGATGTATTTAGTACAAGGAATGCGTAAAGCAGGCGTAGATGTCGATCAACGTTTGCAAACTATTGGGCTGCGTGTCGATGCACTCGATCCTACTTCGGTGATCCATCCGAGTTTGGAGTGGGATGTACTGAAAGTCATTGGTAAAGATGTAGAACCTGAGCAAGGGTTATTTATTGGTCAGCATTATACATTGGCGGGTTATGGCCCGTTGCTGATGTTATTGGTCACCAGTGATACTTTACGCCAAGCTTTAAATCAGGGAATTCGCTTTCAACAGTTGACGCATCTAACTGGGCGTTTGAGTTTGCAAATCAGTCAGCATAAAGTGGCCTTATGTTATCAACCACAAGATGTGTATGCGACACTGGGTGCATTATTGGCGCATTCAGAGATTTCAGGAACTTATAAATTCATCCGTGATCTGTACAAAATGATGGGGCTATCTACGCCACAAGTTCAAATTGATTTGCCATTTGCTGAACCCAAAGATCCCGAAAAATTAAAAATGTTTACTGATTATTATGGCTCTCAAGTTCGCTTTGGTGCGCCATTTGCAGCATTTTGGTTTGATGAAGATGTTTTAGATATTCGTATTCCATCCGCCGATATTATTACTTTTCGATTATATGAGTCGAAATGTATCGCAGAGTTAGAACGTTTAAGTGCCGATGAAGATGCACCATCATTGGTTCAACGTGTGCAAGATTATTTGGAATTACAAAGTGGTGCGATGCCAAGTATGGCAGCAACTGCTCAAGCATTGAACTTGCCGGAAAGAACTTTACGTCATCAATTGCAACAGTTAAATACCAGTTATAAGCAAATTCGTGAAGATATTATTAAAGATAAAGCACTCCGTATGATTGAATATAATGAATATTCAATTGAAATGATTGCAGAATTGCTGGGTTATTCAGAACCTGCGGCGTTTAATCATGCGTTTAAACGTTGGTTTGGGCATAGTCCGAGACAATATAATAAATAGCCAATGCGCTTTACTGCCAAAGTGTTATATCTTCGAGTTTATTCTTCGTTATAATTCATTTAGCCCCAAAAAGTATTTAATGATATGTCAGATTTTCAGTCAACACACAACACCGCATTTACTCCGATTTCACCGGCTGAGCGTTATGCTCAAGCCTTAGCATCTGGTCAGTTTTTACCAGATCAGGAACAGGCGCAAGCAGTGCATGAGTTGGATCGAGTTTGGCAAGAATTAATCCAACGTTTTAAGGCTTCTAAAAAAGCGTTTCGTCGTTTCCGTCGTCAAACTGCACCTAAAGGGGTGTATATGTGGGGCGGTGTAGGGCGTGGTAAAACTTGGCTGATGGATCAGTTTTATGATTCTGTGCCATTTCGACGTAAAACACGTATGCATTTTCATCACTTTATGCAGTACGTACACCGTGAATTAAATAAGCTTTCAGGTCAGCGTAATCCACTCGACCTAGTTGCAGATCAAATTTATAAAGAAGCGGTTGTGATCTGCTTCGATGAATTCTTTGTATCCAATGTCACGGATGCGATGATTTTGAGCGATCTATTCCAAAAATTATTTACGCGTGGCATCACCCTTGTTGCAACATCTAACATTGCACCAGATGGTTTGTATAAAAACGGGATCCACCGTGACCGTTTTATCCCAACCATTGAAATGGTGAAAAAGAACTGTGTGATTTTAAATGTAGACTCAGGCGTAGATTATCGTTTACGTGTATTGAAACAAGCGCAGTTATTTAAGTCACCGTTAACACATGAACATAAGTTGTGGATGGCACAGCGTTTTACAGCATTAACGCAAACCCAAACGGTTTCACAAGAGCCAATTATTATTAATCAGCGTATTGTGGAAACCATTGGTCATACGGAAGATGTACTGTGGTGTGAATATTCTGAACTTTGCCTAAAACCACGTAGCCCAGCGGACTTTATTGAAATTGCCAATATTTATAATACGGTCTTGGTGAGTAATGTGCCGCACATGACGGATTATTTGTCTGAAGGGACACGTCGTTTTATCTACTTGGTTGATGAATTTTATGACCGTGGGGTGAAGTTGTTGCTTACTTCAGAAGATACGATTATTGAATTATATCAAGGTGAAAAATTGGCATTTGAAATTGAGCGTACACGTTCGCGCTTATTGGAAATGCAATCTGATGATTATCTACATACCTCTCACCGTCAAATCAATGCATCAGAATCTACGGCAGAAAATTAAGCGTTTCTGTTGGAATGAAAAAAGAACGTCTTGATGGCGTTCTTTTTTTTATTTTTAGTTTTAGATTACATATATAAATTAAGAAAAGCTGTGCAACGAAAAATAAAAATTAAAGAGATATCTCAAGATAAAAGCATCATTTAATAAGAAGAAGGGTTGTTTAATAATTCATTGATCAGAGCGTTAAATTTAAACTGATTGGTTGAAGTTGTAGCATCGACATTGGCAGCATTTCATGGCTTAATCGAGTGAGTTTGTTTGACGCTTAGGTCTATTTGTTCAGTTTTAGAACAAAATTCTGCACTTAAGTCTAATTTCGACATTTCAAAAACTTTATACACTGTAAAAAGGTATTCAGGCTGATGATGACGTCGTATTTCTGATCTTTATTATGTTGAATGATGAGGGTATTTCATTACATAGAAAATGATCATTATTTAGGAATGTGATAGTACTATTCAGCAAAGTATAAATGGGTATACTAGAATCTCTTGTTATAAAAAATAGCAATATCAGGAAAGACAATGACTGCACGTATTCAAAAAGGCAAGTTAGCGATTGCTAAAGAACTTTACGATTTCATCGAAAATGAAGCACTACCGGGTTCAGGTTTAGACAGTGAAACTTACTGGAAAAACTTTGAACAAGTCGTTGTCGATCTTAGCCCAAAGAACAAAGCACTATTGGCTAAGCGTGACGACATTCAAGCGAAAATTGATGAATGGCACCGCAACAACAAATTTGAACTCGAAGCTTACAAAGCTTTCCTTACTGAAATTGGCTACTTATTACCAGAAGTAGAAGATTTCCAAATCAGCACAGAAAATGTAGACGAAGAAATCGCATTATTGGCTGGTGCGCAATTAGTAGTGCCTGTACGTAATGCACGTTACTGCTTAAACGCTGCGAACGCACGTTGGGGTTCACTCTACGATGCTCTTTACGGTTTTGACGTGATCTCTGAAGAAGACGGCGCGGAAAAAGGTAAGGGCTATAACCCAGCTCGTGGCGCAAAAGTTATCGAATTTGCTAAAAACTTCTTAAATGAGACTTTCCCGCTAGCTAATGGTTCGCATGCAGATGCAACTAAATATGCGGTAGAAGGCAAAAAGTTAGTTGTAAGCCTAAAAGATGGCTCAACTGCAACTTTAGCGAAAGAAGCTCAGTTTGTTGGTTTTAATGGTGACGAAGCTGCACCAACTGAAATCGTACTTTTAAACAATGGTTTACATGTAATCATTGAAGTTGATGCGACGAGCCCAATTGGTTCAACAGATGCTGCTGGCGTGAAAGACTTAGTTCTTGAAGCTGCGGTAACGACAATTCAAGACTTGGAAGACTCAATTGCAGCAGTTGATGCTGAAGAGAAAGTTGAAGGCTACCGTAACTGGTTAGGCTTAATGAAAGGTACGCTTTCTGAATCTATCGAGAAAAATGGTAAAACCGTTACTCGTACATTAAATAAAGACCGTACGCACAAAAACTTGATCGGTGGTGAAACTACACTTCACGGTCGTTCATTGATGTTACTTCGTAACGTGGGTCATTTGATGACAAACCCTGCGATCCTTGTAGATGGTGCTGAAATCTACGAAGGTATTATGGATGCATTGATCACACCGTTATTGACGTTTGCAGACATTAAAGGCGAAAACGAAAACAAGAACTCTCGTAAAGGTTCTATGTACATCGTTAAGCCAAAAATGCACGGTCCAGAAGAAGTTGCATTTGCAGTTGAATTATTTGAGCGTGCTGAACAAGCGCTTGGTTTGCCTGCGAAGACTTTGAAAATCGGTATCATGGACGAAGAACGTCGTACCTCTGTGAACTTGAAAAACTGTATCGCGCAAGCGAAAGATCGCACGATTTTTATTAATACAGGTTTCATGGACCGTACGGGTGACGAAATTCATACGTTCATGGAAGCAGGTCCATTCGTTCGTAAAGGCGAAGTGAAGTCTCAAATCTGGTTCCCAGCGTATGAAAACCGTAACGTGATGATCGGTCTACAAGCAGGCTTACGTGGTAAAGCGCAAATCGGTAAAGGCATGTGGCCAAAACCAGATATGTTGCTTGATATGTACAAAACTAAGATTGAGCATCCAGAAGCTGGCGCAAGCTGTGCATGGGTTCCGTCTCCATCTGGCGCTGTAATTCACGCGATTCACTATCATCAGTGCAATGTTTCTGAACGTCAAAAAGAGTTGTTGAATACTCAACCGCTATCTTTAGATGACTTGTTAACACCGCCTTTAGCGACAGATACAAACTGGTCTGAAGAAGAGAAAACCAAAGAACTCGAAAATAACCTTCAAGGTATCTTGGGTTATGTGGTTCGTTGGGTTGATTTGGGTGTAGGTTGTTCAAAAGTTCTAGACATCAACAACGTTGGTTTGATGGAAGACCGTGCAACTTTACGTATTTCTTCTCAACACGTTGCGAACTGGTTACGTCACGGTATCGTAACTGCTGAGCAAGTTGAAGAAGTATTTAAGCGCATGGCGAAAGTTGTAGATGAGCAAAATGCTAACGATCCACTTTACACGCCAATGGCACCAAGCTTTGATGGCTATGCATATAAAGCTGCTTATGACTTGGTATTCAAAGGTGGCGAGCAGCCTTCTGGTTATACAGAGCCGCTTCTTCATGCTTACCGTTTAAAATTAAAAGGTTATACAGGTGACTAATCTGTAAATCAAAAAAAGCCTCTTCGGAGGCTTTTTTTATTGCTTGAGAAAGTTAGAATGTCGACATAAAAAATGAAAAGGAAAATCCATGTATTTATGGAATGTAAATCGGTTGGTGGATGATATAAGACTGAATAAAGTCTCAGAAACCCATTATAAAAACTACTATATTGCCAGTTCAATATTGATTTTCTTTAGCTACTTAGCACTGACCTTAACCCCAGAATCCAAACCTACAGAAGCTTGGGCTTCGTTTGTTTTACAAGTTGGTCTGCTGATTAGCTGGGTGAATGCCATATTTAAAGCCAATGGCGGCGAGCAAGGCCGAGATTTTTTAAAGCGCTTTATCGCATTGTATCTACCCGTGACCATTCAGAGTTTAGTCCTGTTTATCTTGATGGCTGTAGTTGTTGAAGGGCTGTTACCCATGTTGACCCTAAACATGGAGGAGGCTGCACTTGAGCAACTCACCACAGTTAAAGACCTGAGTTTTGAAGTTTTGGTTAGCTGTTATATTTATTGGCGAATCTATAAAGCGATGCAGCAGATTAATCATCCTGTTTAGGTTGTAGCGTTGTACAATAAATTATGGATAAAGTTTCTTCCTGTTTTTCTCATAGCTTTTCGATGCTGAAGCCTTTACATTGGAATGAATGATAAAAATGGGATGGAAACGATGTCAGCATATACCGCATTAGATTTGCAATATATTGGTGGACAGTGGCGAGCAGGGACTTCAACGCGTCACATCAAGAATATCAATCCCTTTAGCCAAGCAGAGATTTTTGAATTGCAGGCAGCCAGCAGTGTCGATGTAGACAGTGCTTATAGTGCGGCAGAAGCTGCCTTTAAATCAGAAGTGACCAAGCCCATTGAAGTACGTCAGCAAGTCATCACTAAATTAACTCAAACCATTCAGCAGCGCAGAGAAGAAATTATTCAATGGCTGATAGATGAATCTGGTAGTACACGTTTAAAAGCCAATATTGAAGTTGATGCAGCGCTCGGCATTATCCAAGAATCGTTGCGTTTTCCTGAAAAAATGCAAACTACGCAGCTAGAGAGTAAAGACCCGAGTCGAAAGAGTTTTGTATTGCGCAAACCTTTGGGTGTCATTGCGGTGATTAGCCCGTGGAATTTTCCATTTCATTTATCGATGCGTTCTGTGGTGACTGCGATTGCCTGCGGTAATAGTGTGGTGTTGAAGCCTGCAAGTGACACGCCAGTGACAGGTGGAACGTTGCTCGGAAAATTATTTGAAGAAGCGGGCTTGCCGCATGGCGTGTTAAATGTCGTTGCAGGCAGTGGCAGTGAAATTGGCGACTATTTTGTAGAGCATCCTGTGCCTAAAATGATTTCATTTACAGGTTCAACTGAAGTGGGTCAGCAGGTCGGGGTGAAAGCACTAGGAAGTTCACGGATTAAGCGTTTAGCGCTAGAACTTGGCGGTAATGCGCCTTTAGTGATTTTAGATGATGCCGATTTAGATTTAGCCGTTGAACTGACCGTGATGGGGCGTTTTTTGCATCAAGGACAAATCTGCATGAGTACCAATCGAGTGATTGTGGATGAATCCTTGCACGATGCTTATGTTGAAAAATTGATTCAGCGGGTAAAAAGTATTGTGGTCGGTGATCCAAATGCTGCTGAAACCCTGATAGGGCCTATTATCAATAAGTCGCAAATCGATAAATTAAAAACTATTATTCAAAATGCTATTCAGCAAGATGCAATTTTAGCCTATGCAGGCGGCATTGAAGGTCAATTGGTTGCACCGCATATTTTTACCCATGTGGATGCACACGCTGATATTGCATTGGAAGAAAGCTTTGGGCCAATCTTGCCGATTTTAAAAGCGCGAGATGAAGCACATGCACTAGAATTGGCGAATTCAACCCGATTTGGTTTATCGAGTGCGGTATGTACCTCAAATTTAGCACGCGGCGGAGAGTTTGCGGCCAAACTCGATATAGGCATGACGCATATCAATGGCATCAGTGTGGCGGATCATTCTAATGCACCCTTTGGTGGTGAACGTAATTCAGGCCTTGGTCGTTTTAACGGTGAGTGGATATTTGAGGAATTTACCCGCACCCATTGGCAAACGTTCCCTGCTTAAAATACTCAAAGTGAAGTCTATTTAATCTTGTGCAATAGACTTCACCGCAGCTAATGTTACGCAGGACATTTTTAGTTTATTTCCATGAAATATGCGGCAGAATATAGTCCCAAAAACGGCTCCAACGTGTTTTGTAATACAGAAAAGCGCCAAGATCTTGGCTTGAACAATTATCCTGATAGTGCATTTGCTGATTCATCAACAGCATGGGCTTACGTTGCAAAGCCGTCATGTACAGCTTGACCTGAACCTTATAATTGTAGATTGAATAATTAGAAGAAATAGTCTCGGTTTTCATTTTTTGGATATGGTGAATATAGACATCAAACTTCAAGCCATTTTTGTAATCCGTTGCCTCATGAATTGTTCGATCTTCGATTGGAATAAGCGGATTGTTATCACTAAACGCTAAGTATGCGTTATGTTTTTGGTTTCCTTGTTAATCATTAAACTGAAGAGCTGAATTTGCAGTGGTGAAATAGGGGAGCACATCCTGAGGGTTGATTTTAAACGTGCCTGTACAATCTGTCCTGACACGCCCTTCATCTGAGTTCACCGTAAACCAGCCAAATTGATCTTCTAATTCTGTCGTGTGGGCTTCATCTACGTCAGGAAGAATCACGCCAAATTGATCTCGTTGTCTTTGCTGATTTTGCATCAAGCGATAACTATTTTGAGCATGTTTTGCAAAACGGATTTCAGGAAACATTTCTGGAGATGTAATTTTAAAGTCAGAGACATTGATCATTTCACCATAGGGCAGGATGACTAATGAGAACTGCTGCTCTTGGGTGTTGGGAAGATTTTTGACCGTGACCCAATGATGTGTACTGATCATTTGCTGATTGCGAAAATGCTTATATTGAATGCGGTATTTGCCTGCAGGGATCTCGATTTCATTGATCAGGCTTTGTTTAAATGGATATTCATTGAGATAGAGCGCGTCGAGACTAAAAGGTAGAAATGAAACGGTATGTACAGAAACTTTTGCTGCTTTGCAGTTGGATATAGACTTAAACTGAGAATTAAAACGATAAAGCGACTTCGGTCTAGATTTTTCATTTATTATAAAGATTGAATTTTTGCGGATTATGGCAAATATGTGTGCCAATTTCAAACCGATTACCTTAGCGCAATTAAAGTCGCAAAACTTGCCTGAAATCAGTTTTGAATATCCTGAGGAAGTCTATCCAAATTATGATTTACCGCTGCTCTTTAAGTCTGAGCAAGGGCTAGAGTGGCGAAAAGTGGGTTTTGGCATGGTGCCTAAATGGGCCGAAGACAAATCTATTGCACTAAAAACCTATAATGCCCGAAATGAAACTTTGTATCAAAAGCCGTCTTTTATCAATGCGATCTCAAAATGTAAGTTTGGCGTAATTCCAGTGTCTGAATTTTATGAGTCAATGTATATCGATAATAAGCCGCAGCGTTGGAGTGTTAAGCGCAAAGATGGAGAAGCGTTTTATATCGCTGCCTTATATGACATTTGTCGGCAAGGTGACGAGATTGTACGTTCAAGTACCATGATTACGATGGACGCTATTCAGCATGAGATGATGAAACACTTTCATGAGCCGGGCAATGTAAAGCGCTCGGTCATTGTGATTCCGCATGCGCGATTAGAGGAATGGCTAAGTTGGAAATCACCCAACATCCAAAGTTTTGTACAAGGTTTTCCTGTTGATGAGTTTGAATGTGCACACGCACCCAAAATAAAAATCGAAAAAATCAGTCCCCAACTGAATATTTTCGATTGATATTTCGGTGATGCAGAATGCTTAGCGCGCTAAGTTTTTGAAAATATGCTTTAAGCTTTCCATAGTTTTTTCAATTTGTAGCGGTGTTAAGCCTTCAAAAGATTGCTCTAGAACGACATTCGTTAGATCGTTAATCTTCTGTGTCATTGCAGTGCCTTTATCGGTTAACACGACGCGGGTAATACGCGCATCATCTTCACAAGAATAGGTATCTACTAAGCCTTCATCTTTTAAACGATAAACGATCTTGGTTGTCGTCGACATTTTAGATACGACCATTTCAGATAAATCCGAAACACTCGCATGAGGTTTAGACTTGAGTGCGAGCAGGATACGACGACGTGAATTATCAACGCCATACTTTTTCAATGCATGGTCGACGTTTAAAACATATTGTGAATGCACCTGAGTAACCCAGTAGAAAGGAAAATTTTCTAAACTAAAGTCATCGGTGGATGGTAAAAATTTTGAATACTTTTTTGTCATAAAGGAGTCCCCTGAATATTTGTTTTAATTTTATTTAATGTTTTAACATTCTATTGAAAAATAGAGGGTAATAGCAAGAGTTCACAATAAAAAAATAGAAAGTAGAAGATATCTCATTTTTATATTATCTAAATAGATTATATTGATATTCTGTCTAAATGCTTAAAAGAAATTAAAACTAAGGTCAGTTATAGAGATAGTGTAGTGAAAATAAATAAGTTTTTAATTTTAATTGAATATTAATATTTTTTACCAAAAGGTAGAAATAAATAATTCATTAGATTTGTCATACAATCTCATACAACGTATTTAATTACATTTAATTAAAAGTCAGGTGAATTCATACTTTTTTTAAAGTGGAAGAGGAGATCACAAAAAGTAGGTTTTAACATCTAGATATGTATTTTATATCGCCCATTCGATTTGTAATACATTCAGGGTTTTTAACATTTTGTCAAATTGTTGATGCGAAAAAATATGCTTGAATACATTACAAATGCGCAAGATTATGCATAATGGAATGGTCTCTAGTTACACAGGTTAAATTTATGGATCCGTCGCCGTGCGTTGGTCTGATTGAAGATATTCTTACAATCCAGAATGAGGAAGAGAGCTAATGGAATTTTTGTTAGATCCCGGAATCTGGGTTGGTTTACTTACATTAATTATTTTAGAAATTGTACTAGGGATTGATAACCTAGTCTTTATTGCCATTTTGGCAGAAAAACTCCCTCCAGAACAACGTGATAAAGCCCGCGTACTTGGTCTTTCACTCGCATTATTTATGCGATTAGGATTGTTATTTGCAATCTCTTGGTTGGTCACATTAACAAAGCCCCTGATTACCGTTTTTGATTGGACATTCTCTGGTCGAGATCTCATATTATTGTTCGGTGGATTGTTCTTAGTCTATAAGGCGGTCACAGAGCTACATGAGAAATTAGAAGGAAAACCAGAAGTTCAAGTGACAACAAAAGTGGCATATGCCAGCTTTACAGCAGTTGTTGCGCAAATTGTTGTCTTAGATGCGGTTTTCTCTTTAGACTCTGTCATTACAGCGATCGGTATGGTCGACAACATTTATGTCATGATGGCTGCAATGATTGTGGCAATGGCAGTGATGTTACTTGCATCTAAACCGCTAACGGCTTTTGTAAACCGACATCCGACCGTCGTGATCCTATGTTTAAGCTTCTTATTGCTTATCGGTATTAGTTTGATAGCAGAAGGTTTTGGTTTCCATATTCCGAAAGGCTATATCTACTCAGGTATTGGTGTTGCGATTGTCATCGAAGCCTTTAACCAGTTTAGTCAACGCAATGCTCAAAAACATGAAGCGAAAATTCCATTACGTCATCGTACTGCGGACAGTATTTTAAAACTGATGGGTGGGCGCTTAGAATCCGATCAAGTTGGTAATCAGGCGCAAGAAACCTTTGCAGACGAAGAGCGTTACATGATTGGGGGGGTGTTGACGCTTGCAGAGCGTTCAGTTGCGTCGATCATGACTCCCCGTAATCAAATTTCTTGGGTGGATTTAAATGACACACCTGAACAAATTCGTGAGCAAGTCCTTTCAGTGCCGCACAGTTTATTCCCTGTGTGTCGTGGTAGCTTGGATAAAGTGATTAGTATTGTCCGCGCGAAAGAACTTATTGATGTTCTAGACAGTGAAGATGATCTAAAAGCATTGATTAAACGTCATCGTCCAATCTTTATTTTCCAAAAGATGAAGGTGATTGATGCGATTAATACCTTGCGTACCTCAAAAGGCTCTTTGGTGCTGGTTACGGATGAGTTTGGGGCGGTACAAGGTCTGATTTCACCACTCGATGTGTTTGAAGCGATTGCTGGTGAATTCCCTGATGCAGATGAACAACTTGATTTGATTAAAATCGATGATGAACATTGGAAAGCTTCAGGCATGCTCGATCTGTATCAGTTAGAACTTGAATTGGAAATGCTGGATTTGATCGAAGAAGATGATGGTTATATCAGTGTTTCAGGTCTTATTTTAGATCAGACCCACGGCAATGTAGAAGTCGGGACTGTGGTTGATTTTAAAGGCATCCAATTTAAAGTTACGGCAATGGATGAAAACCGCATTAAAACGGTTGATATCTATTACCAAGCTTAATGCTTAAATTTTAAAAATAACTCAAAGACAGCTTTTCGAAGCTGTCTTTTTTGTATGACTAGAAAGTATAAGAAATCCTATCCAAGGAGGCTGTAATTCACTATGTTAAAACGTATTATATTTACATGATGTAACAGTCAAAAAACGCTGCAACTTTTGGGCTTTTAGAGGGCTAAAACGATTCAAAAGTAAGAAATATTGATAGGGTTGATTTTAAAAAAGCATGAGGTTAAATAGCGATTCATTTTTAACTTGGGGCTTTAATCATCATTGATGATCTATGAATAATTTTATTTCATTTAAATACCGCTTCGGAAAACTTTATAACTAGGGACTTTGAAGAAATTCAAAGTTAATCCATTAAAAAAATGGGTGTTGGTATGGCGATCACTGAGAATATCATTGATTTTTGCAAACTCACGATTGAAGAAAAACATGAGTTGTTTCAACGGCTCTGGGAGTTTGATCAATGTATTTTTCCAACTTCTAGGATTGAGCAACTTTATCAATACATGCATGACCCAGATATTGTTGCCTTACCAATCATTCAGTATTTTGAGCAGGAAAAACTGATTGGGCAAAACATTGTGCGTATATTAAAAATTATGCATAACAATCGGCCGATTTTTATTTTTAATTCACGGGCAGGGGTATTGGTTGATTATCGTCGGAAAAACCTGACCTTAAACTCGGCGATTAAAGTGGCGATGCAACATCAGATACGATTTCCAGCGATTCCGATGTGGTTTGTGGCTACATTGGCACAACCAAAGGTATATACATTATTTGCCTCGCGCTCTGTTAAGTTTTATCCAAGGCATGGTGTCCCGATGCCCACCGAGTATGTGGATGTTTTAAATAGTTATAAAATCCGTCAGCATGATGTGCAGCATCGGGCTGAGGATATTTTTGTTCATCGTTGTGATTTACCGAAGGTGACGCCTGAGCAATTGGTTCGGCTACGGAAAAAATCTGATGAACATGTTCAATTTTTTATGCAGCACGTGCCAGATTATTTTGATGGCATGGGGTTAATGTGTATTTGTAAATTAAATGTTTCAACTATTTTTGAAGCAAGTATGAATCTGGCAGTTGGGCGGGCAGTTTAATGACGGACATGGATGTGTTATGCGACAAATGACGATATATCGATTATTCGGTTTCGGCGCGGCAATCTTTTTAACGGCTTGTCAGCCAGCAGAGCAAAAAGTACAGGAGCAATCGCAGAAATGTGTTGCCCCCGAAAAACTGGTCAAACAAATTTATGATCAAGAGTTGAAATTGCATGCTTTGAGTAAAGATCAACTTACTGCCTATTTTGAGCCATCGTTAGCGGAACGTATGCAAGCAGAAATTAACTGTAAGCAGTCGCAACAAGCGTGTAATGTGGATTTTGATATTTTCACGGATAGCCAAGATCCGCAGCAAGATTCGAAAAAAGGTGTTCAGCCTAAACTGAGTTTTGATGAAAATAAAAACGTCGTTCGTGCTGAGTTTAAAATTGGTGATGAAGCCAAAGTCTTAAATTATGAAATGAGTGATGGCGACTGTTCAAAAATCAAAAATATTGTTTATGCGGGGGACTATGACCTCGACATGATTTTGAGTAATCCAACAGAAATGATCGAAGATTCAGAAATGTTTGATTCCAATGCTGCAAGTGACAGTACGGCACAGTAAGTTTTTTGACGCGTTCTAATTATAAAAAACAGCATGAAACCCTGAACAGCTTGAGTCCTTTACTCAAGCTGTTTTTGTTTTTTTTCAAGCTATCGTAGCTTCATAGTGCATAAATTTGTATGTTAGCGAGTTGATTGAAATCATCTTCATTGAGATTATAAATTTCATCTAAAAATGCAACATTAAAACTGCCGACACTTGAGCTAATTTCATAGGCTTTTTGACCCGCAATCGCAAAGTGCAAATGTGCTGCGATCGTGCCAGCAGTTAGCGTTTCACTTACGGCGCAATACGCCGCTGTTAACGCACCTAAAGCGCAGCCTGAAGCCGTTACTTTGGGTTGTAAGTAAGACCCACCATTAATCTGTATCACTGCATTCATTTCTTTCGATAAGATGAAATCTGATTCGCCTGAAATTGCCACACATTCACAGTGTTCTAATAAGGGCACAGCATTTAAATAAATCTCGGCACTATTGAGCGTGCTATCGACACCGCGTGACTCACCTTGATTACCTGCAAGACCACTGATTTCTGATGCATTGCCACGGATAATACTTGGCTTGTACTGGAGTAATTGGTCAACCATTTCAGATCGCCACGGCAAAACGGGGCCATAACCGACAGGGTCAAGCACCCAAGGTTTATTTAAATTTTGTGCTGTTTGTGCAGCAATTTGCATGGCCTGCATTTGTTCAGACGTTGGCGTGCCTAAATTGATATTCAATGCACTGGCAATCGAGGCAAAGCTTTCAGCTTCAAAGGGATTGTCAATCATTGCAGGAGAAGCACCCGCAGCCAAAAGGACATTGGCCACATAATTGCTCGCAACTGCATTGGTGATGATATGCACCAAAGGTTGTTTGGATTGAAGTTCAATCCACGCATTGATGACGCTTTGTAAAAGCGGGCTATTTAAGTCAGTTAATTCACTGTTCATGGTCGTTTCAAAATTTTCAGATTGATTCATCGTTTTCTCCCTTAGCGGGTGAAGTAATGGTCTTGATGTTTACAATTACGGCAGAACAGGGTCACATAATCTGCGGCATCATAATCGACAGAGAGCTCTTGTGAACCACAGTACATGCAGCGCTTTGTGGAATAAAAATTTAAGCGAGGTTCGATTTTTTTCCAAGCATGGCGTATCGGTTGCACAAAGATACTTTCATCGAGTCCTAAAAAGTTAAAGAGCAAAATTTCACTCATTTTACTAAAGGGGAGTTGTGGCGGACGAGGTAGAGTAAAGGTTTCCCATTTTTCCTGTAAGCCACGTTCACGATATTGCTGTAAGGTCTTTTTTAACAGATTTGTATTAATGAAATTTTCATTACGCACTTGCAGAGCTTTTTGTTTATGTAGGTATTCGAGTGCTGACTGAATCATATAGTAAATCTGCCCAACCGCTAGATGGTCGAGTAGGCGATAACAGAACACTTGAAAGCTTTTATTCCCTGCAATTTGAATGCCCCATGTCTTACAGTAAAACTGCATGAATTGGACAATTTCTTGAAAAATTAGGAGATACAAACACTCTTTCACTTCGTCAGCACTTTTAAACGGAACACCCAAGGCTAAATTTTCATAAAACCAATGGCGAAGTTGCTGCGCGACACTAAAAAGACTGGGCTCCGAATATCCATCCAGACGGACATTGATATAATACTGTTCAGCTTGCAATGCATCATCTTTTACAATCAAAATTTGCTCATGTACGAGATGCTTTTTGAGCGACTGTTGAAAGAGATAATTCGGGCTGATGTTGTGATATTTAATAGCATCCCAGTCGATAAATTCTTGATGCGCCGTATGTTCTTGGACGTGATTATCCAATAAAGCCAGCAAAAAAAGTTTCTGTAAAAAACTCAGTTCACTTAATTCTCGTTCAACGATATCTTTATTTTTAAGTTTACGCTGTTCTTGTAAGCGGGTTTCTTTGAGTAGTTTTTTTCGTGCGGCCTGACAGTTTTCACAATGACAGTTGTATTGTTGTTCTGGAAATATTTGATGATGACAGTGGCTACACTGATAAAAATTAAATTCTTGCTCATCTAATTTTTCAGCATCTACCCAATACATAGATGCACGACACAACGGGCATTGCGTACTTTCATCCATTTGTTTGCGTAGAATATTGAACATGTTGCCAGCGTTTCTTGAAAGGTTAAATTGATTATACACATCTCTGTTTAAAGACGGGTTTGCAATTTCAGTTACAGCAGCTCAGGCGAGAAGTCGACAAATAAAAAAAGCTGCATAGTGATGATGCAGCTTTTAGTTAGAATGGATTATTAATAGGCGGCTGGGCATGGGATCGATTCGTCCTCCTCTCCAAGTTGTTTGGCTTGTATTAAAGCTTGCACTTTTTTAGACGCCACTTTTTTAGTGCCTAATGCACTATATGAGTTAAGTAATGAACTGACCTCAAAGGCTTTGAGTGGAATCCCTTCGCAAGTCATAAACATTGCAATTACTTGATGGTCGATATTTGCAGCATCAAGCGCTTGCAGGGTCTTCATATTTTCAATACGGATGATGTGTTCTTTAATAAACATAATGCACCTCTTTTTGTTTTAGCCTGATGATTTTGCTTTTGGCAATTAAGTAGATGCAAAACGCATGCTCAAATGTTTTGAGTAGACATTTTAAAGCAGATAAACGGCATATTGTTTTATTAAGATATTGAAAATAAATTATTAATTTAAAAGTAACAAAATAATATTGATGCGTATTACTATCTCAGATGAATTCTAAAACTGCTTAAACTGTTGAAAAAGAAACATCTTGGTGCAAGGTCTAAACAGAAGTATGCAATCAAATCTAAATCAGAATATTGATATGATTCGAGAGTTAAGGTGCTTTTTTGGAAGGAATCAGCTAAGCGATTGGATTTGAAAAGTATATTTGTATATATAGAGCTTATAATTCTAATGATCTGGGCTTCTCGAAATGAAACCAAGCGGAATCTACTGAAATTGATACATAGTATGATTCAGCTGGATTTCTAAAGGTTTTGATCTTTTTTTATCCTTTCTTTGTATGGAATACATATGTCAGACGCACTTAAAAACAGCAATATCACCCGTATGCAATTATATAAGCAGTCACAGGGTACGGTTGGTGCGCTGATTATTGGGCATGATCAAACACTGGAAAAGACGATCGAGTTACTTGGCCTGGCGCAGCAACATCAAGTATCTAAAATTTATGTGGCGGGTGCGACGGCAGAAATTCAGCAATTCCTCACTTCAAAAGTCACGGCATTTCAATTTTACTTTGCTGCAGACTATGACAGCGCACTCGATTTAATTTTTGCAAATCAATAATCCTCTAAGTCTTAAGCAGGTAAGTTTGAGCGCAATAATTTGAACGTACAGATGGATTAAGCACCTGTACTTTCTCTGTCTAGTATATAGGCGCTTTATTTATTTTAGGTAGATAAAAAATTTGCACATTGTCATAGCTGTACTCAACTCAGGCATTTATTTTGCTTAAACATGGCGAAAATATGTGCCAGCCTTTAAATTATTCTATAAAGATGATTGAAAACAACATGCGCTGAGCCCATATATAAATCATTGTAAATGCGAAGACAGCTTATGCATCTTGTCGTATGATCAAGTCATTCACAATGTGTTCAAAAAGCTGATGAAGCAATAACTAAGGAATAGGACGAGATATGAATATTGCGGCAAATCCAGTGGTCGAAGCAGACCAAACTGTTTATTTAAAAGATTATCAAAAACCATCATTTGTCGTAGATAGTATCGATCTTGATATTCAAGTCTTTGATAAGCATACCAATGTCAATGCAAAATTAGTGATGCAGCGTCAAACGGCTGGAGATTTGGTGTTATTGGGTCGTGATTTGGAACTCAAATCAATTCGCTTAAATGGTCAAGTTTTGCCAGCAGATGCCTATGTTGTAGATGCAGAACAACTGGTAATTTCAAATGCACCTGACCAAGCTTTCATTGAAACCGAAGTCGTGATTCATCCTGAAAGCAATACTCAACTCGAAGGTTTATACCAAGCGGCAGGCGATTTATTCGTTACCCAAAACGAGCCTGAAGGCTTCCGTAAAATGACCTATTATCCTGACCGTCCTGATGTGCTATCGGTATTTACCACACGTGTTGAAGCGGATAAAAAATTCCCTGTATTACTTGCCAATGGTAATTTGATTGAAGCGGGTGAAACCGATGAAGGTCGTCATTATACCGTTTGGCAAGATCCAACCAAAAAACCATCGTATCTATTTGCTTGTGTGATTGGTGATTTGGCAGTACTCAAAGACTCATACGTGACGTCTGAAGGTCGTAATGTTGCTTTAGAAATCTATGCAGAAGAAAAAGACATTCCAAAATGTCATATTGCCATGGAAGCTTTAAAGCACTCAATGCGTTGGGACGAAGAACATTATGGTCGTCCTTATGATTTAGACAATTATATGATCGTGGCAACCAGTGCATTTAACATGGGTGCAATGGAAAACAAAGGTTTGAATATTTTCAACACCTCTTGTGTGCTTGCTGATGAAGAATACACCACAGATGCAGCGATCATGCGTGTTCAGTCTGTGATTGCACATGAATACTTCCATAACTGGACAGGTAACCGTATTACATGTCGTGATTGGTTCCAACTTTGTTTAAAAGAAGGTTTGACGGTATTCCGTGATCAGTCGTTCTCAGAAGATTTACAATCTGCTGCGGTACAACGAATCGATGATGTTGCAGTATTAAAATCACATCAGTTCCCAGAAGATTCAGGCCCGCTTTCACATCCACCGCGTCCAGATCATTTTGTTGAAATTAATAACTTTTATACCGCAACAGTGTATGAAAAAGGTGCGGAAATCAACCGCATGATGGCAACACTCCTGGGCAAAGAAAAATTCCGCGCAGGTACAGACGAATATTTCAAACGCCATGATGGTCAAGCCGTGACTGTTGAAGATTGGGTAGCAGCACTGACAGCGGGTTCAGGTGTAGATTTGTCGAGTTTTTTGATTTGGTATAACCAACCGGGTACACCAAAACTTGAAGCAAAAGGTGAGTACGATGCTGCAAATCAAACTTATACTTTAAGCTTCAAACAAAGCTTAAAAGCTCATCCGAAATATCCAAATTTAAAAGCTGTGCCTATTCCTGTGGCTTTGGCATTGTTTGATGCGACGAGTGGTGAACAGTTAGTTCTCAGCTCAGATGCATTGGTTGAAAATGGCATCAAAGATGGCGTGTATTTATTTGATACCGATACTGCAACCATTACATTTAGCGGTGTAAAAACCCAGCCTGTTGTGTCTTTACTGCGTAATTTCTCTGCACCCGTTAATCTTGAATTTAACTATTCAGATAAAGAGCTTGCTTTCCTGATGCAGTACGAGCCGAATGGTTTTAACCAATGGCAAGCTAGCCAAACCTTGTTAGAACGCATTTTGTTAAATGGCCATGATGCCGACATCTATGTTCAAGCCATTCAAAATACATTACCGGCATTGGTTGAGCGTGATCCATTACTTGCTTCACGTTTATTCGATGTACCGACAGAGGGTTATTTAGGTAGCCGTATTGATACCGACTACAGTCCTGCTAAAGTGCAGGAACAGCGTGAAGCACTGTTAAGTCGTGTGGCACGTGAGTTAGGTTCATTCTTTAAAGAGACTTATGCAACTTTAGACCCAGATGCGCAGAAAGAGTTTTCACAAGCTATGGGTGTTCGTGCATTGAAAAACATTATGTTGAGCATGATGGCACGTCAAGGCGATGCATCTGTATTTGAATTGGCTTATGAACAATTCAGCTCAACAGGCAATATGTCTGAACGTCTTGGTGCTTTAAAAGTATTGGTTTGGAATGATGCACCACAAGCACAGCAAGCTTTAGAAACCTTTTATACACGCTTTAAAAATGAAGCTTTGTCGATGGACCAATGGTTTATGTTGCAAGCGGCACATCCGAAAGCAACTGCGGAAACCATTAAGGCACTGACTGCTCATCCTGATTATGACTTGAAAGTACCGAACCGTATTCGTGCGGTTACTGGTGGCTTAAATAGCAATCCTGTCAACACTTGGAGCTTTGGTGTGCAGCATATTGTTGAATTAGCAAAATTCCTCGATGAGAAAAATCCAATTGTCGGTTCACGGTTACTGCAAATTTTGTCCCGTTGGTACACGTTGGCAGAGCCGCAGCGTAGTGAAGTCAAAGCCGAACTTGAAGCGCTTAAACCTGTCGTGAAATCGAAGAATGTATCAGAAACCTTAAATAGCATGTTAAGTGTTTAATCATTCAACCTCTCTGTACGATTGATTTGAGTTAAATCACTCCTACTAAAATGAGCCTGTTGTCATGGGTATGGCAGCAGGCTTTTTTATATCCAGTCTTTTAATCCAATCTTTAGCTAGGATTGAAAATCAATCATGTTTAGAAGACATAAACTGAATGATATTCTCTAATTATTTATTTAAATTACATAATATTTGCAATACAAATCACATAATGGCGTTACAATGATGTGAGTTTATCGTATTTATCACTGTATGCGGTAAGTCATCCAAGTTTTTGAATGTTTAGATTTTTTATCTATTTCATTATGCAATATTTTTGAGGCGAGTCATGTTAGTTAAGGTTGATGATGGTTTTTATTTAAACTCACATCATATTATTGCAATTCGGATTAATAGAGATTTGCTTGATACCTTTGTTGTTTCTGTAGAATACACACCGAACAGTGTGCAAAATACGGGTGTATTTGAAAAAAAATTCAATGCGCGCCGCGATGCAGAACAATACTTACAGACTCTGAATCAAATCATTGGTAAATCGTAAAAGCTAAAGTGCATATCGTGGATATTGTCTAGATTGAAAGCGACATGATATGAATCAGACTTAGATTGACGTCTAGCAAAAGGGATGAAGCGCATCCCTTTTTTTGTGCTTATTTGAGCGAAACTAATGCGAAGAATTGAAAATTAATAATTCTATTGATACGACTCGATTTGCACGTCGGATATTTTCCTGACATGCTGTAGCCATCCAAAATGAGTTAAAACTATATGCGAATCAGTATTGTGGGTGCAGGTCGTGTTGCACACCATTTGCTCAATGTACTTCATCCACAACATCACATTGTGCAAGTTTATGCGCGAAATCTTGATAAGGCAGAAAAACTTGCAGCAACTGTAGGTGCAGAAGCTATTCATAACCCAGCTAAGTTGAATGCTGAGATTGATCTTTTGATCATTGCGGTGAGCGACCAGTCGATTGCAACCGTTATTCAGCAAGTTACAGCCTATCTGCCACAGGTTTTGATCGTGCATACTTCAGGTAGCACCAATATCACGGTACTGACCCAGCAGCATTTGCGAGCAGGGGTGTTTTATCCTTTACAAACCTTTAGTTTAGATCGAGATGTGGACTGGACGTCTACACCGATCTTTGTAGAAGCCGCGGATTCTAAAGATTTGAGGACACTAACAGATTTAGCAAACAGCATGAGTCAAAGGGTTTATCAATATGATTCGGCACAACGTTTAAGTCTGCATCTTGCTGCGGTGTTCGCATGTAATTTTAGTAATTATTGTTATGACATGGCAAAGCAGGTTGTCGATGCAAAATACGTCGATTTTAGCTTGCTTTATCCATTGATTTTAGAGACAGCCAATAAAGCGACTCAGGCTGAACCGCGTAACATGCAAACAGGCCCTGCAATGCGTGGGGATCAAAATATCATGCAGATGCATGCCAATATGCTTGGGCAAGCGGATCAAGTCGATCTGAAAGCGGTCTATGAAATGCTGAGTCAGCAGATTTTTGAGCATCATCAGAAATAAACAATCTATAAAGAACAATGAATATTTATTAGCATAGAAATACATGTCAATCAGGATGTTACATGGCAAAAGATTTTAATAACCCGCAAGTGGTCGAAAGTTATGATGCGCATATTCGAAAATTAATTCCCGGCTATGAACTTGTCCATCAGCAGATTCAGGCGGTGTTGAATTGCTATGTCACTGAAGATGCCCATGTACTGATCATTGGATGTGGGACGGGCTATGAACTGGGGTATCTCATGGCCTTGAATCCAACATGGTCATTTACCGTTACAGAATTGTCTGAAAATATGCTGAATCAAACACGGCAACGAGTTGAAGCCGCTGGACAGTTGCATCGCGTCAATTTTGTTTTGGGCAGTCATACCACTTTTGAGCAGATGAGTTGTTTTGATGCAGTTCTGAGTATTTTGGTGACGCATTTCATTCCGTTGCCAGAGAAAACGGTCTTTTTAGTAAAAGCATTTGAACTTCTTAAACCTCAGGGCATTTTTTTAAGTTTTGACTTGATGCAAGCTAATTCGAATTTTGAGCAACGTGTACTGCCTGAGTTTTGCCAAATGCAAGGTTTATCTGCTGCGCAAGCGACAAAAATGATGCAGCGTTTAGAGGATGACTTTGAACTGATTAGCCAGCAGCACTATCAAAGCTTACTGACGGAAATAGGCTTTGATCAAATTTATTGTTTCAGTCAAATCTTTAGCTATGCGGCTTACAGTGCATTTAAAACGGCTATGGATTAAAAGAATAAAGACCAAGTTTGAGTGTATTAAGTTTATCGATCATTTTCACCGATATAGTTACTACGTTGCATGAGTGACGCTTGCATCATAATTTTGATCAATAGTCTCATTTTTTCTTGCTCGGTATCGCGCTCATTATTTTAAGAAAGAAACTTTTCAGTCAGCGTTAAATCACTTATTGTGCATTTATAAAAAGAATCAATTGGATGAAAATAATGTCAAAAATGGAATTTGATTACATTGTGATTGGTGGCGGAAGTGCGGGGTGCGTACTGGCTGCACGCCTCAGTGAAGATCCGAATATATCTGTGTGCTTGTTAGAAGCAGGTGGGCAAGGTGATCAGTGGACGGTCAATATTCCAGCTGCATGCGTGGTGAGCTTGCCGACCAAGATCAATAATTGGGGCTTTGAAACTGTGCCGCAAGCTGGCTTGAATGGTCGTAAAGGCTATCAACCGCGTGGAAAATGCCTTGGCGGTTCATCCAGTATTAATGCCATGATTTATATTCGTGGACATAAAAATGATTATGATCAATGGGCAGCACAGGGCAATACTGGCTGGTCATATGATGAGGTCTTGCCATATTTTATTCGCTCAGAAAATAACAACCGAATACACAATGAATTCCACGGAAATGACGGCCCTCTATCCGTCACAGATGTACAAAGTGACAATATTTTCCATCAACGCTATACCGAAGCGGCTCGTGCACAAGGCCATAAAGTCCTCGATGATTTTAATGGTGCAGAACAAGAAGGCTTAGGGGTTTATCAAGTTACGCATATCAATGGAGAGCGTTGTAGTGTGGCGCGTGCGTACTTATTTCCACATTTAGATCGGCCAAATTTAACCGTATTGACCAAAGCAACAACGCATAAAATTACCATAGAGCATCAAGTTGCGACTGGTGTAGAAGTACAACATGCAGGGCAAATGAAACACCTAAAAGCCAGACGTGAAGTCTTGCTCAGTGCCGGAGCGATGCAGTCACCGCAGATTTTAATGTTGTCTGGAGTGGGAGATCAGGCCGAGCTACAAGCGCATGGCATTGAATTGAAGCACCATTTACCGGGTGTAGGAAAGAACTTCCACGATCATCCCGATTTCATTTTTGGTTATAAAGTCAAAGAATATCAAGGCACATTTGGGGTGTCCTTACCAGGCTCAATTGATATGTTTAAGCAGATCAGTCGCTATCGTAAGGAGCGACGGGGCATGATTGCTTCAAATTTTGCAGAATGTGGTGGTTTTCTAAAGTCTTCACCCGATTTAGCGATACCAAATTTGCAATTACACTTTGTCGTCGCGTTAGTAGATGATCATGCACGGAAATTTCACGCAAGCCATGGTTTGTCTTGTCATGTGTGTCTGCTCAATCCAAGAAGTCGCGGTACGATCAAATTGAGTGGTTCCAGTGTCAATGATCCATTATTGATTGATCCAAACTTTTTAGGGGATGAACAGGATTTAGAAGATTTGGTACAAGGCTTTAAGTTGACGCAGCAATTAATGATGTCGCCGTCTTTATCGATTCATTATCAGCAAGATTTATTTACCTCACTGGTCAAAACCGATGATGACATACGTGCAATCTACGTCAGCGTGTGGATACGGTTTATCACCCTGTCGGCAGTTGTAAGATGGGCGTAGATGAGATGTCTGTGGTTGACCCTGAATTGAAAGTCTACGGGATTCAAAACCTTCGTGTAGTCGATGCTTCTATTATGCCTTCTGTGGTGAATGGCAATACCAATGCGCCGACAGTGATGATTGCTGAAAAAGCCGTGGATATGATTCGACAAAGTCAGCTCCAAGCGCAAGTAGCCTAGTGGTTATTTGTTTTTATGTGATTTGAAACAACACAGAGAAATCTCAGATCAAAAATAGCAATAAAAAAACCACCGCTAACGGTGGTTTTTTGCTTCATTCAAAATTTAATTTACTTTTTTGAAGATGAAGTCATTAATTTTATGGCCTGCTTCAATTCCGCGACGTTCAAACTTAGTTTGTGGACGCCAGTCTGGACGAGGGTAGCTATTGCCTTTACCTGCAAGGTTTTCAAGACGTGGACGTTCTTCAAGCACTTCGATCATCCATTCAGCATACGGTTCCCAGTCAGTTGCTGAGTGGAATGTGCCGCCGATTTCTAATTTTTCTTCAACCAATGGCATACGGTCATGAGATACAAAACGACGTTTGAAATGACGTTTCTTCTGCCATGGATCTGGGAAGTATAATTGCACAGTATTAATACTGTTGTCTGGCATTTCACGTAGCACTTGGATGGCATCGGCATCCAATACTCGTAGGTTAGTTAAACCTGCAAGACCGGCTTCATACACACATTGAGCGATACCCGGAACATGCACTTCAATGCCGACAAAGTTGCGTTCTGGATTTGCTTTTGCCATTAGTACCAAAGAGCGGCCCATACCAAAACCGATTTCTACAGTTAGTGGGCGTTCAGGGTGTTCAAAATGCTGACGCAAATCACCAACAGGGTATTCCAAAATTAGATGACCATATTGTTCCAGCGCAGTACGTTGCGAAGTATTAAGTGGCGCAGAGCGGCGCATAAACGTCACGATTTCACGGTGTTCGTTTAGGTTATCCAGATCTACTGCGTGCTGGTCTAATTGATCGTTCGACATAACTTTGGCAAATGTAAAAAATTCGAATGCGGTATTTTAAGTCCTGAGATGCACAAGTCAAATTTTTTACCGTGAATAAATCCGCTTTTTGCTCAATCTCACCGACTGAAGCCGTGCTGAGCATTTGCAATGAGCAGTCAAATGCTCAGCTCAAAAGTGATGAAATAACATTAAGCTAGGCGTTTTTATCGTCAAGATCTTCATTATCAGCACCGTCAAGCTTAAACGGCAAAATGGCCTCAAGCACGGTACAACCCGGCTGTGACTGTATTTTAAATTCACCACCAATACGATGGATTCGCGTTTGCATACTGTGAAGGCCGACATGTAGGCCTTGCTCAACTTCGTCAGGGTTGAAGCCGATACCGTTATCTTCAATACGTAAGATCAGTTGAGTCTCTGTTTCGCACAAACTGAATTGAACTTTGCTTGCCTGACTGTGCTTTAAAATATTGGTTAGGGTTTCTTCAGCGACACGAGTCAAATTGAGACATTGGGTCGCAGTGGGTGAGTGAATCCATTCGGCAGCAAATTTCCAGCTTGAGCTCATGTCTAATTCTTCAAAGAGCTGTACAAAGCGATGGCGAATCGGCGCCGCCCATTCGATCGGGGTGTCTGGAACTTTCGTCCCTATACTTGAACCTGAATCGATGACTTGTCTTAAATCATTACGGAATAGTTTAAGCATCGACATGATTTGTGGTTTTTCAATTTTGTCATTTTGTTCTAACAATAAAATTGAACGGACAATTGATCCGCCTAAACCATCATGTAAGTCATGAGATAAATGAATTCGTTCTTGAAGTCGTGCATTTTCAAGCGCGAGTTGATGTTGTTGACCAAGTGAGGTCGCGAGTTTCAGTTCAGCTCGTTGTACATTTTCAGTTAAGGTCTTATTAAAACGTTCAATTTGACGGGTGTGTCGAGCTAAACGCAAAGCCAGTACGCCACCCAAAACGAGGGTCGTTAGTGGGCCAGTATATGGTGAGAGCGCATGGCCTTCCATGGTCATCATAAAGTGCGCATCATGTACCGCAATCGGTAAATAAATCAGATACAGCGTTGCAAGCAAATAGGTTTCGGCCATTTTGGCTTTATACGCCAAGTACGGATAGCTAATACATTTGGCCACAAAGACTAAAACAAAGAAGCTAAAACAAATTTGGATGACGGTTTTTAAATAAGCCTCTGGCGCAAAACCGATACAGAGCGCTGCGATAGTCGCAAGGCTTAATAATAGTTTTTGAATTCTCGGGAAGGGATGGTTTGCAAAATACCACGCACCAATACAGCCAAATACCGTATAAAAACAGAAAATAATATTTTGTAGGCGGTCGACCTGTACGGTGGTTAGAAATGCAATTGGCCCATTAAAAATGATACACAGGCTATAAAATACCCAAGCCATGCCTGTAATGGTTAACCATAAGTAAGCTCTTTCATTACGATTGGCGAGCCATGCTAAAAAAAAGAACACAGCCACGACGAAATTAATCATCGTATTCAGTTCGACTAATTGTCGTTGTTCGAGTAACCAAATTTTAAAGGTGTCGTAGACTTGCTGGTATTCCCCAATTTGAACTGAACTGAGTCCTGATTTTTGGGTCACCGAACCATACACTTGTACCCAAATGGTATTTACACCTTGCTTTAAACTCGAGCTAGGCAAGTTCAATAGTCTTGGTTGGTGTTGGCTTCGTGAAAAATGTTCTGCTGAAATATAGTCTTGCCAAAGTAGGGCATCGTTGATGTAAACCCGTCCACTTTGGGTAATGCCTTGTATGGCGATAGCAATGGGCTGATTTAACTGATGGAGGTCACAGTTCAACTTAAATTGGATTTTGTACCAAGCGATACCATGATAATCCGGCCAACGCTTATTCCAAGTGTCTGGAAGCTTTTGCAGATTTTGCCAACCTGTACGTGGGCGCTCTTGCTCGACAGCGCTTTTAGCTGTGGCAATATGGGTGATTTCAACAGGACAATGACTGCTTGAGATCTGTGGGGTGGCATTGGCAAAACTGGGTATAGCGATACAACATAGCAGGCAAAATAGACTCGCTAAGACCAGCAGCCGATTTGCTTGAATGCAGTGTCGTGACCAAAACCAAACCATCAAAATTCCCCCAATTTTGTGTATCCACAATTTAAAAAAATATATAGAAAGTCACATCAAATCTTTGTTTTATTATTGATAGTTATAATTTTATGAGATGAATTATACAGTTAAATCGAATGAATGGTGAATTTTTCTCTTTTTATAGGCTTAGTATTATATGTAATGTCATTACACATCAGAGCTTCGATCTTTGAAACCCTTTGCTATATACATCCTGCATAGGGTTTCAATAGGTCACACTTTATTGAAAATTGATTTGATTCAAAGTGAATATTCAAAAATCCATTAGTCACTGACACGGTCAAGTAAAGTGCTACTTGCTTCATTTAAGCCAAAGACCTCTACTTGAATGTGTTTTGACTCAAATTTTTGCACGACATTTTTTAAAATATTGACTGAGGTAATATCCCAAATATGGGCATGGCTCAGATCAATTCGTACATGACTAACAATCTCCTGAAAATCAAAAAATTGATAAAAACTCTCAGAGCTACTAAAGAAAATTTGCCCATAGACCGTGTAACTACGGACGTTGTCTTTAAGTTCTGATATGACTTTTACCGAACTTTCTAATTGATTGATAATAAACAACGCAGAGAGGAGCACACCAACCAATACGCCAAGCGCCAAGTTATGTGTTGCAAGCACCACGATCACCACAGTAATCATCACGACATTAAAAGACATCGGATGCTTTGAAAATTGCTTGACTGAATTCCATTGGAAAGTGGTGAACGATACCATGACCATAATCGCGACTAAGGCCGCCATTGGGACATAGGCCAACCAGTCTTTTAGGAACACCACTAAGCACAACAAAAATACACCTGCAACCAAAGTGGAGAGACGAGTTCGCGCGCCAGAGCTAACATTAATAATCGACTGACCAATCATGGCGCAACCTGCCATGCCGCCCATAAAGCCACTGACAATATTGGCAATCCCTTGACCACGACATTCCTGATGACGATCTCCTTCGGTTCCAGTGACTTCATTGATCACTGTCGTGGTCATCATGGTTTCTAATAGGCCAACTGTTGCTAGGGTGATGGAATAAGGGAAAATAATCGTGAAGGTTTCAAGATTGAAAGGAATTTCAGGAATCAAGAAAATAGGTAGAGTCTCTGGAAACTTACCCAAATCACTCACAGTACGCAGGTCTGCACCTAAAAATAATGCCAAGCCACTGAGGACAATAATGCAAATCAGCGGTGATGGAATAGCTTTGCCAATTTTTGGTAGATATGGAAACAGATAAATAATCGCAAGCCCTAAAAGCATAAACACATAGCCCAAACTATCCATCTTTGACATTTCAGGTAGCTGTGCGACAAAAATTAAAATCGCGAGAGCATTTAAAAAACCATACACCACTGACTGCGAGACGAAGCGCATAAGTTTTGCGACTTTAAAATAGCCAGCAATAATTTGAATCACACCAGTTAAAACCGTGGCAGCCAAAAGGTATTGCAAACCATGATCTTTGACCAATGTGATCATAAGTAAGGCCATAGCACCCGTAGCAGCAGAAATCATTGCTGTACGACCACCAAAAAAGGCAATGGTGACGGCAATACAAAACGAAGCGTACAAACCAACCTGAGGGTCAACCCCAGCAATAGCTGAAAAGGCGATCGATTCTGGAATTAGCGCCAGTCCAACCACCAAGCCTGCGAGCACATCGGTACGAATATTGGAAAACCATTGTTTTTTTTTAAGTTGTAACACGGTAACTTTTCATCAAATCTTAAACGCGGCTATGTTAAAACAACTGAGTATAAAAATGCATAACAGATTGACTTGAAATCTTCTTGATAATGGACAATAGTCAATGAGTATATGTGTTTCAGCATTTACGCTTTTTTGCAATTTACAGGTTTGATCACTTGAAAGTTTGACAGAAGAGATTTAAAACATTGAATAGTACATAACAAGGATCAGATATGAAGCTTTATTATTCTCCAGGTGCATGTTCATTAGCATCACATATAATTTTAAATGAAATTAATGTCGATTTTGATTTGGTCCGTGTTGACCTAAAAAACCATAAAACAGAAAAAGGGGTGGATTATTACGAGATCAACCCAAAAGGTTATGTACCTGCATTAGAAATTAACCCAGGTTTGATCCTGACCGAGAACGTGGCCATTTTACCGTTCCTTGCACAGCATGATCCAAAACAAGACTTAATTCCGCCATCAGGTTTAGGTCGTGCCAAAGTTTTAGAATGGCTTGGCTATTTGAACTCAGAATTACATGATGCTTATGCCGTATTCTTTGGTGCTCCACTAGATGCAGACGCTAAAGAAAAAGCCTATGCAGAAATTGATCGTTTATTGACATATATCGATAAAGCGATTGGTGAATCGGATAACGATTATTTAGTCGATGATAACTTCGGCCCAGCGGATGCCTATCTCTTTGTACTGACAAATTGGTCAAATGGCATCGGACATGATTTAACGCCATATAAAAATATCATTGCATTACGAAACAAAGTTGCAGAGCGCCAATCAGTTCAAATTGCGATGCGTGATGAAGGATTGATTCCTTAAGTTGTGTATTCAAATTGAATTAAAAAAACCGCCGAAATTGGCGGTTTTTTATTGCTCAGGTTTAGCTTAATACTCGAACTGTGTATAGAAATCATCAAAGTTAATATTTTTAAGCGTCAGTTGCTGTGGTGCTTTGAAGGTTGACCATTTGGTCTGAGTTTTGGCATCTTCAAACATATTGCCGCCTACAATTTCCTTACGTTTTAAGGTCGAAAAATTATAGCTTTTCGATGTTTCTTCACCAGAAGCTCGGTGAAAGCTATTGTAGTCAAAACCAATCAGGTCAAAGCGTTGATTTTGCCAACGGAAGGTATAACTATGTCGGGGCCATTCCCAGCCACCACAAGCCATAAAATAACTAAAATGAACGAGTAAATTGCCTTTACTGATTTGGATGTCTTCTGCTTCAGCAAGTGGATCAAGTAAGCATGAATTGGGCTGCTGAGCGACTGGGATACTGTTGTTTTCAACGATACGTTGATATCCCTTTGCGGTTTTAAAAAATACGATGAGTTGTCGTGGATGGTTATGAACGACTTTGCCATCGTCATCATAGGTCACCACATCGACTTTTTGTTTTTCCACGATCATCGCAATATCTGGCATTTGATCTTTGTTTAGGTCGCCAGTCGTAGCCATCAAAATCTCCCAACCTTGAGGCGCGAGTGATTTGGCTGTGCTGGGCACTTGGGCAGACAGCCAACTAGATGCGACACAAAGACTCAAAGTACAAAATATATGGGATATTTTCATTGTTATCAGGTTTTCAAAATCAAAAAAAGGACTCAATAGAGTCCTCTTTTATACCGTGAATGAGTTCTTATTTAAAGAAGTATCCAGTTTCAGGTGAACTGGCATTTGCCATGCGTTTACGCGGCATACGTCCTGCTAGGAATGCTTCACGACCTGCTTCAACTGCTTTTTTCATCGCTGAAGCCATCAGAACAGGGTTTTGTGCAGCTGCAATTGCTGTATTCATTAATACGCCATCACAGCCCAATTCCATCGCTATCGCTGCATCACTTGCTGTACCTACACCCGCATCGACCAAGACAGGCACTTTGGCATTGTCTTTAATGATCGAAATAGTATGTGGGTTGAGAATGCCTAAACCTGAGCCAATGAGACTACCTAAAGGCATAATCGCTACACAGCCCATGCTTTCCAGTTCTTGTGCCACAATCGGGTCATCTGAGGTATAAACCATGATTTCAAAGCCATCGTCAATCAATGTACGTGCAGCTTTTAAAGTCTCGGTAATATTTGGATATAAGGTTTTCTCATCGCCTAAAACCTCAAGTTTAACCAAATTGTGACCATCTAATAGTTCACGCGCCAACATGCAAGTACGGACCGCACTGTTCGCATCGAAACAACCTGCTGTATTTGGCAAAATCGTATATTTTTCAGGTGGAATTACAGAAAGCAAGTTCGGCTGGTCTGGATGCTGACCAATATTCACACGGCGAATGGCAACGGTCACAATTTCAGCACCACTGGCTTGAATGGCCTGGTCAGTTTCCGTTAAGTCCTTGTACTTACCTGTACCAACTAAAAGTCGTGAATTAAATGTACGTGAACCAATGATTAGGGGTGTATCTTCCATGGGAGCTCCATTTTAGCCGCCACCTACGGCATGAATAATTTCAATATGATCTTGCTCTGCAATTGGGGTTTGTTCCAATTTACTTTTCGAGATGATCATTTCATTTTTTTCAACAGCGAAGCGTTTGCCTTCCAGTTGTAATTGTTGAACCAATTGCAAGAGGTTGACACATTCGGTTTGTGTAGCTTCGCCGTTTAAATAGATTTGCATTTGTGGATTCCGTTCTTGCTGCCTTACCTATTGAATAAGGCCAAAATCTGTTGTTAATTATTTTGCGTATTTAAATGCATTCCAGGCCAATATGAGCCATCCAGCAATCATCAACGCTCCACCAATTGGGGTAATGGCACCGAGACCGCGTGGTAAGCCTAGAGCCATCACATATAAAGAACCACAGAAGAAGAAAATACCAACTTGTATAAGGAGGAAACTAGCTTTTATTGGAAGTTGGGGAATGACTTTAGATAAGATCGCGAGGGCAAGTAAGCCCAGTGCATGATAAAAGAAATAGTCCGTTGCAGTTTGCCACCAAGCCAATTGGGCTTCAGTCGCGCGCGCTTTTAATCCGTGTGCACCAAAGGCACCAAGCATCACAGCAAAAGCTAAGTTAAGTGCGGAAATGGCAATCCACATGTGCATTCACCTTAACAAAATTTGCGCATAACCATAGCATATTTAGTACCTTGGGTTAAAGCAAAAATGCCCAAAGTTTTTGTGTTGCAGTTTGTCATTCGACAATATTCAGGCATAAAAAAAAGAGCATCGAAATGCTCTTTTTTAGTATGACTGGGAAAAGCCTTCAACTTAGTTTGAAGACATTGCGACTTTAATTTTTTCCATCGCATTTTTTTCCAACTGACGAATACGTTCAGCAGATACATTATATTCCGCCGCCAATTCATGCAGTGTCGACTTTTCGTCATCTAACCAGCGACGTTGTAAGATGTTACGTGAACGATCATCCAGCTGATCCATGGCTTCATGTAAAGCTGAAGTACTTTGTTCTTCGTAGTCTTCATCTTCCGCTAAACGCGCAGGGTCGTAACGGTTATCTTCGAGATAAAGGGCAGGAGCAACATGAGTCGAACCTTCATCGTCATCATCACCTTGAGCTTCAAATGCAGCATCATAAGCGGTTAAACGGCCTTCCATTTCCAAGACTTGTTCGGGTGTCACATTTAAGTCATTGGCAATTGACTGTGCTTCAGCCAAAGTTAATTTTTTAGACGACTTTTTTAAGCTACGTAAATTAAAGAATAATTTACGCTGTGCTTTAGTGGTCGCAATTTTGACAATACGCCAGTTACGAATCACATATTCATGAATTTCTGCTTTAATCCAATGCACAGCAAAAGATACGAGACGTACGCCCATATTTGGGTCAAAACGTTTTACCGCTTTCATTAAGCCCAAGTTACCTTCTTGAATCAGGTCACCTTGTGGCAAGCCGTAGCCTGCATAGCTACGTGCGATATGCACAACAAAACGAAGATGCGACATCACCAGCATTTTAGCTGCGTCTAAATCTTGGTCGTAATAATAACGCTCGGCCAGCTCTTTTTCTTGTTCGGCCGATAAAATTGGAATCTGATTAACAGTACTAATATAAGCACCAAGATTCACCCCAGGTGCCGATAATGACAGGGGCATCAATTGATTGCTGCTGTCACTCATGTTTTCTCCTTGAGAACTAAAAATGGGTAAGCCCAATAACTAAGATTCATCTTAATCCAATATTTCCGTAAATTATGGAAAATTGGGTATAGAAATGTAAACTTTTATTCAATTATGAAGCAATTTAGTTTAACTGAATCTTTTTAAGATTCAATTAAGTAATGAAACTCAGAATCTGAAATTTTGCGCATTTCACAGTTTAACTGATGTATTTGACAGTATCGTGATACATCTTGTTGGCTGTGCGGATCGGATGACTTTAACAATAAAGATTGGTCTGGACTTTTCTTTAAAGCTTTTTTCAGCATCAATAGCGGCATCGGGCAGGGTTTACCCATTGCATCTATAGTTAAAAGCGAATTTTGGCTGTCACTCACGAAGCAGATCCAACATGTTTACATTTCAATGGAAATATTAGCAAATACAGTGCCAAATCCCAACCTAAAATAGGCAAAAATCCTTTGTGATTTATAACTCAAACGATGTGAAAAAATAAGAATATTCAAAAGGAAAATAGATCAAAAAAATCTATTATTTGCGGTAAACCCGTGTTAAGCTCGTTGCGTTATTAAGATTTTTGTTGTCTGTGAAGCCTCTTAACTCTTGATATATTTGGATGTAACCGGGATTTTGTTGATAGTTTTACAGAATGATTACAAGCTTAGAAATAAAAATATTTTTTAACCTTGTTTGGTCTGCTGTTTGCAACACCGGGTGGTCCTTCTTTTTTAAATACGATAAGGATTAACTTATGACAGCTCGTGAACAAGGCGTTGTTAAATGGTTCAACGACACTAAAGGCTTTGGCTTTATTCAACGTAACGGCGGCGACGACGTATTCGTTCATTTCCGCGCAATTATGGGCGAAGGCCACCGTTCACTTCGTGACGGTCAACGCGTAGAATTCAGCGTTGTTAAAGGTCAAAAAGGCTTCCAAGCTGAAGAAGTACAACCTTTAGACTAATCGTCTGAATGTACTCAAAAACGCTCCAATGTAAATTGGGGCGTTTTTTGTTTATAATGCTTCAGCAATTTTGTGATTATTCAATTAGGGCACATCTATATGTCATCAGGTTTTGAAACCTTAAATTTACATCCGAACCTTAAAAAAGCCATTGATGCTTTAGGTTTTAAGGATATGACGCCTATTCAGCAAAAGGTTTTAAAATTTACATTGGCTGGACATGACGCTATTGGTCGTGCTCAAACTGGTACTGGTAAGACTGCGGCTTTCTTGGTCAGTGTGATCAATGACTTGTTGAATAATCCAATTAAAGAACAGCGTTATCGTGGTGAACCGCGTGCATTGATTCTTGCACCAACGCGCGAACTTGCTTTGCAAATTGAAAGTGATGCAAAAGAATTAGTGAAATACACTGATCTCAATGTCATGACTTTGCTCGGTGGGGTAGATTTTGATAAGCAAAAAAATCTATTAAATCGTAATTTTGTCGACATTATGGTGGCGACACCGGGTCGCTTAATTGACTTTGTTGAACAAAAAGAAGTTTGGCTCGATCAAATAGAATTTTTAGTGATCGATGAAGCTGACCGTCTTTTAGATATGGGCTTTATTCCTTCAGTGAAACGTATCGTGCGCTTTTCACCACGTAAAGAACAACGCCAAACGCTAATGTTCTCTGCGACGTTTAGTTATGATGTTTTAAATTTGGCACAGCAATGGTTGTTTGAACCAGTAACTGTTGAAATTGAACCTGAGAAAAAAACTAATGCAGATGTAGAGCAACGTGTCTACATGGTGGCGAAGTCTGATAAATATAAATTGCTGGAAGACATCTTACGTGATGAACCAATTGAAAAAGTTATGATCTTTGCCAATCGTCGTGATCAAGTGCGTAAACTTTATGATCACCTCAAAAAAGATGGTTATAAAGTGGTGATGTTGTCAGGTGAAATCGCTCAAGATAAACGTTTGAAAATGCTTGATCAGTTCAAAAATGGTCAACATAACATCATGATTGCAACAGACGTTGCGGGTCGTGGTATCCATGTTGATGGCGTTTCGCATGTGGTGAACTTTACACTTCCTGAACAGTCGGATGATTATGTACACCGTATCGGTCGTACAGGTCGTGCGGGTACTCGTGGTGTGAGTATCAGTTTCTTGTCTGAAGATGATGCTTTTTCATTACCTGAAATTGAAAAAGCCATTGGTCAAAAATTACCTTTAACCCGTTTAGACGGTTATTGCTAATTTTTGCTTCAAAAAAAGCCTGCAGATTTGCAGGCTTTTTTTATTTCATCTCGACTATTTCATAACAATTATTTCATGACGATAATTTCATTTTGAGTTAATGACAAAACGACATCACAGACTAACGTTTTAGTTGGCACGGCAACTAAAGGTCAGTACAGTTTGGTAATCATCATCTTTGCTGATACTGCTGCTATTTCCTGTAATGGTGCCAAGTACGCCAGCCGCAGCCTGAATCATTTGACCTGTCTTTTCATCGACCACGCCTTTTAAAACACCGTTGTATTCTTGCTTTTCATCCACGACAACAGGGGTCGCATTTTTACCACAGGTACTATTTGCTGCTGCAATTGCATTATTTTTTGCCGCTAAACTGGTTTTACCTACGGCAGTCACTTCATATTGATTATTCGGTTTTTGAATCGCTAAAGATTTTGTTGGCGTAGATGTACATGCAGCTAAAAGCACAGTTGCGCTTAGCGTGCTAACAATGGCAACAGTTTTGTTGAATTTTTTCATGCGGTGCCCCGAGTTAGAAACAATTTGATTTATTTGAACATAAAATTTCTTATAGAACAGGGAACTGCTGTACAAGTTATGCGGTTTTTTTATAGTAAATCTGTGAATAAAGCTGACTTAACAAATAAGCACCGAGTCTGATGTAAACATTCTAGAGTAAGTTATTGAGAATATGCTAATCTTGAGCAAACGTTTTAAAGTACAGTGTATAGATGTCAATTCTAAAATCAGCAGTTGATACAGTTCATCAAAATATTCATCAGCGTCAGTCGATTGGTCATTTAATTGAACCTGCGCCGAATGCTGAGCAATTGGAAAATGCGTTTCAAGCCGCTTTAACGGCGCCAGATCATCATCGTCTTAAGCCTACGCGTTTCGTGATTATTCCTGAAACTGAACGTGAAGCATTTGGTGAATTACTTTCACATGCCTTAGCTGATACTGGACAAACAGAAGAAGCGCAGTTGGAACGTGTGAAATACCATCCATTTCGTGCGCCACTATTGGTTTTGGCTTTAACTCAATTACAAGATCATCCCAAAGTTCCGCATTTCGAACAAATCTTAAGTTCAGGCGCAGCAGTACAAAACTTTTTGCTCTCTTTACAAGTACAGGGCTTTTCAACCATGTGGCGTAGTGGGGCGGTGGTTGAATCTAAATTGTTTAAACAAGCCTTAGGCTTAACGGAAAATGATTTGATTTCAGGCATTATTTATATCGGTACAGCAGTGAAAGCAATTCCACCGCGTGCTGAAATACAGTCTGCTGACTTTGTAAGCCATTGGCATAAAGCAAACCAATAAAAGTGAAAAATAGTTCGATTGAACAAGATCGATCAGTAAAGAAATTAGGATAAAAGAACAATGTCAGAACTTGATTTTGCAAGTCTTGTTAGCCCTGTGTCAGTTGACCAAAAAACTGCACTGCGTGTTACGGTATTGGGTGGCGGGAGTTTTGGTACTGCGATGGCCAATACCGCAGTACGTAATGGCTGTGACACCATGATATGGATTCGTGATGAGGCGGCGGCTGCGGATATCAATGCAACACATATCAATAAACGTTACTTGCCAGATTTTCAATTAGAAGCTGGGTTGCTCGCTGTTTCAGATTTAGAAAAAGCAGTATGTAATCGTGACATTATTTTAGTGGCTATTCCGAGCCATTCTTTCCGTAGTGTTTTACAGCAGATCAAACCTTTTATCACGTCACAAGCAGTGGTGTCTTTGACCAAAGGTATTGAAGCCAATACCTTTAGTTTTATGAGCGATATTATTCGTGAAGAACTTCCTGAAGTCCCTTATGGTGTGCTTTCAGGGCCAAACTTGGCGAAGGAAATTGTTGCGGGACAACCTGCGGGGACTGTGATTGCAAGCCAATCTGAACTGGTTCGTTATGCAGTTCAACAAGCGCTACACAGTGCTTTGTTCCGTGTGTTTGCAAGTGATGATGTGCATGGTGTGGAATTGGGCGGTGCACTGAAAAATATCTATGCAGTCGCGATGGGTTTAGCTGCAGCTTATGGTGTCGGTGAAAATACCAAGAGTATGATTTTGACACGTGCTTTGGCAGAAATGAGCCGCTTTGCAGTGAAATTAGGCGCAAACCCATTAACATTCCTAGGTTTATCTGGTGTCGGTGATTTATTTGCAACTTGTAGTAGTCCGCTCAGTCGTAATTACCAAGTCGGTTTTGCACTCGGCAGTGGTAAAAGCTTAGAACAAGCGACCAAAGAACTAGGACAAACTGCGGAAGGGATTAATACTATTGTGCAAGTACGCGCACGCTCTGAAGAGCTCGGTGTATATATGCCAATTACCAGTGCATTGTATGAAGTGATTTTTGAAGGTGCGCCGGCCCTGAACATTGCATTGTCATTGATGAAAAATGGACATCGCAGTGACGTTGAATTTGTCTTGCCACATCAGCAAGTTTAAGTTTGCTGATTAATATGCAATACACATAGCTTTGTCATACTGGCTGTATATAATGTGCGGAATAGAATAAGGAAATTTTATGCAACTGACATTGGTTAGGCATGGCGAAGCTGCTCCACCTGTAATGGGGAATGATGAAAAGCGTCCATTAACAGCGCGTGGACAAACTCAAGCAGCAGAAACTGCAGCATATTTGAAAGATTTAATTCAACCAGACGTTTTTGTGGTGAGTCCGTTATTGCGTGCGCAGCAAACACTTTCATTTTTGCAAAAACATTTTCCACATGTGCCAGTGGTTATTTGTAATACCATCAAACCGGAAGATGATGCCAAAGTTGCAGTGGAGTGGTTGTCACATTTACCGTATGAGTCTATTGTGGTGGTGTGCCATATGAACGTTGTGGCACATATGGCCAGTGTTTTGGTCTCAGAATATTTTAATCCCTATGCTTTGGCAGAAGCGCGTATTTATGAACAAGCGGTCATTGCTCCAGGGTTATCAACACAAATTAAAACGTTTATACCATCAACATAAAAACCAATTAAAACGGCAGAAAAATTAATGTTGTATTTATGGATGCCCGAAGCCAATGGGGTTTGGCAATGGTCAGAAGGAGATTTCTGGAAGCAGTCATCGACACTTGAACAGTTGATTCAGGAAATTCAGCCACATGCGGGAAAGGAAGCGGTTGTTTTCTTTCCAAGTCGTGATGTACAAATCATTCAGCAAAATTTTCCAAAAAACCAATATAAAAAACTTGGCCCAGACGGCGTAAAATATTTACTTGAGGAATATGTCATTTTGCCTTTGGATGCAATGAAAGTATTGCATCATTTTCAAAGTCCGGATGAATTAACGGTCATGGGGATTGCGCATAGTACAGTTGAAACGATGCAGCATGCTTTGACGCTAATTCCTGTAAAAGTCATTTCGTTATTACCTGACTTTTTGGTCTTGCCAAGCCCAGAAGCTGGGCAACATGTTTTGGCAAATGTCAGCGGTCATTTATTGGTCCGAAATGGTGAATATGTCGGGCAATCCGTTGATGATTTGGCTTTGTACTTAGATTATCAAATTGGTCAGCCGAACTATAAGATTTCAAATCTAAGTTCAGATCAGACGCATAGTCTTGAAGCTGCCGTAACGCATAATCACATTGAATCTTTTCATTATGAATTACCCAAAATAAAAAAACCGAAACAACATCCACTCAATGTTTTGCCGAAAGCCAAAACCAATACGGGTGTAAGCGGTTATTGGAAAGCTTGTGCAGCTGTTTTGGTCGCGGCTGTAATTACACAGTTTAGCTATGATGCAGTTCGCTGGTATCAATACAAAAAAGTGGCCAACATCACTGCGGCACAAGCGATTAATCAGTTTAAATATTGGTTTGGTCAAAGCTATCCTGTGACCGAACAAACGCTGAAAAGCCAGTTCGAATCACAATTGCGTCAGAGTCAAACGGGCAATGCACTGGCTTTGTCTTTACTGAGCCGTGTCGGGCCAGTTTTAATGCAAAACCAAATTTCTGCAAATCGTGTCAGCTATGAAGCCTCGATGTTGAATATGGAGCTAAAAGCTAATTCGGCAGAAGTACTACAAACCCTAACCAATCAATTAAAACAACAAGGTTTTAAAGTCGAATTAGGGAATATTCAACCAAGTGCCAACGGCGCGATTGGATTGGTGAAAATACAATAATGATAAAAATGGAAAACCTACAGCAACGTATAGATGGGCAAATTGAGCGCATCACTGATTATTTAGACCAACTGTCAACACGTGAACGAGTCATGGTAATTTTTACCACGATTTTTGTTGTAGTGGCAGCGATTGGTTCGGCACTGTTTTATATGAACAAAGCTGCAAATTTTCAACAAAAGCGCGTGAATGAACTTAAAGATACAGTTGTTTGGATGCAAAGTAATGCCGTCACGATGAAACCAGCAGGTGATACACAACTGAGCGCGTTGGAAAAAGTTCAGCGTGTATCGCAACAACAGGGTTTATCCGTAGCATCTCAACAAGTCGGTGAGCAAATACAGATTGCAGTGATGCATGAAAATTATGCAATTCTGGCCAATTTTTTGACTCAATTGGTTCAAATGGGCTTAAGTATTGAAAAGATGGAATTAAGTTCTGAAGTGGGACAGGTCAAATTAACAGCGAGTGTACAATAATCGGTAAAAATAAAGATCTGCTAAGCATGGTGTTTTCTTTGTGCTGTGCCTATAATATGCCGACTTAAAAAGCAGTAGACTTTTATAGATATGTTGTATTCTCTAGCCCGCCCTTTGTTGTTTACTTTAGCACCAGAGCGTGCACATGAGCTGACATTATCGCTGTTGAAATCTTCTCACAAGATGGGAATGATGCGTCAAAACGTGGCGTCTAAACCAGTGACATGTATGGGAATCGAATTTCCGAATCCCGTTGGTTTAGCAGCCGGTCTTGATAAAAACGGTGCTTATATCGATGCGCTGGCGAGCCAGGGCTTCGGCTTTATTGAAATTGGTACAATTACACCCCTTCCACAATCAGGTAACCCTGAACCTCGTTTATTTCGTTTACCGAAAGCAAAAGCCATTATTAACCGTATGGGTTTTAACAACGATGGCGTGGATCAGTTGATCGAAAATGTCAAAGCTGCAAAATTTAAGGGTGTACTTGGGATCAATATCGGTAAAAATGCAGTCACACCTGTTGAAAAAGCAGTTGACGATTATCTGATTTGTCTAGAAAAAGTTTATAACTACGCTTCTTATATTACGGTTAATATTTCATCTCCTAACACAAAAAATCTTCGCAGCTTACAAAGCGGTGATGCTTTGACTGAACTGTTAGAGACACTCAAGAAACGTCAACTCGAGTTGGCGGATGAAAATCAACATTATGTACCCTTAGTACTTAAAGTTGCACCAGATCTAGAACCTGAAGACATTAATTTTATTGCACAACAATTGTTAAAATTTAAAATTGATGGTCTGATTGTCACCAATACGACTTTGTCACGTGAAGGTGTTGAAGGCCTTCCATTTGGTGATGAAGCAGGTGGTCTATCCGGTGCGCCAGTCTTTGAAAAAAGTACGGCATGTTTGGCGGCTTTTGCTAAAGTATTAAACGGTCAAATTCCATTGATCGGTGTAGGTGGTATTTTGTCGGGCGCGGATGCTGTTGCGAAACAAAAAGCAGGAGCAAGCCTTGTACAAGTGTATAGTGGCCTCATATATACAGGTCCGACACTTGTAAAAGACTGCGTAGACGCATTGTAAATATCATGAATACCATTGATATCTTTATACTGATTATTTTGCTCATTGGAGGGCTTAACGGTTTGCGTCAAGGATTTGTAAAAGCCTTTGCGAACTTCATTGGATGGATTCTTGCACTTGTCATTGCGGCAAAGTATGCAACCGTCCTTGCACCTTCGATGACATCTTTAAGTACAGATCCAGTGGTACAGAAGATTGCCGCGTTCGCATTTATTGTATTGTTGATTGTAGTCATGACTTGGGTCGCTACATGGTTATTGAACAGTATTTTGAAAACATTAAAACTCGGTCCTTTAAATCGACTAGCAGGTGGTGTTTTTGGAAGCTTAAAAGGATTGTTGGTGGTGCTGATCACTATGCAGGGGCTAGGTCCTTGGGTAGAAAGTTCACCACATTGGAAACAATCTAAAATGGTTCAGTCATTATTGCCATATGCGCCTTGGGCAACTGAATTGTCCAAAGATGCTGCAAATCAAGCACTTCATCATATTCAGTCTGAAGATGCTCAGAAATCTTCAGACCTACCATCTGAGTCGCAGAACAAGCACGGACGTTCTGGATCGGGTGAGTCAACAAATAATCCTTTTTATTAACCCTAGCTTGTCTGCGAGGTTGCTATGTGTGGAGTAGTTGGTATAGCTGGTAAATCACCTGTTAACCAAATGTTGTTTGATGCGTTAACGATGTTACAACATCGTGGACAGGATGCAGCCGGGATCGTAACTTGTCAGGATGGTCGTTTATTCCTGCGTAAAGATACGGGTATGGTGCGTGATGTGTTCCACACACGTCATATGCGTGCATTACAGGGTAATTATGGTATTGGCCATGTTCGTTACCCAACTGCTGGTTCTTCAAGCAGTGCTGAAGCTCAGCCATTCTATGTAAACTCACCTTATGGCATCACGCTTGCACATAATGGTAACTTAACCAATGCTGCTGAAATTCATGATGACTTGTTCAAGACTGACTTACGTCATATGAACACCGATTCAGACTCAGAAGTATTATTAAACGTATTTGCTCACGAATTGCAAAAACGCGCAAAACTTACACCAAGTGCTGAAGATGTATTCCACGTGGTATCACGTGTGCATGAACGTTGCAAAGGTGGTTATGCGGTTGTTGCTATGATCACCGGTCAGGGCCTTGTAGGTTTCCGTGATCCAAATGGTATTCGTCCATTGATCTACGGTTCGCGTGAAACTGAAAATGGTATGGAATATATCATTGCGTCTGAATCTGTCGCAATTACAGCGCTTGGCTTTAAAGTTGAGCGCGATATTGCACCGGGTGAAGCAATTTATATTACTGCTGATGGCGTGATGTCGACCAAGCAGTGTGCAGTAGCCCCTGAATATCGTCCTTGTATCTTTGAATACGTTTATTTTGCGCGTCCTGATGCAACCATTGACGGTATTTCAGTTTACAAAGCACGGTTGAAAATGGGCGAAAAACTTGCTCAGAAAATTCTGCGTGAATGGGGTGATGAGCACGATATCGATGTCGTGATCCCAATTCCTGATACTTCACGTACTTCGGCGCTCGAGCTTGCAAATACCTTAGGTGTGAAATTCCGTGAAGGCTTTATGAAAAACCGTTATATCGGTCGTACCTTCATTATGCCGGGTCAGCAACTTCGTAAGAAATCTGTGCGTCAAAAGCTTAACCCTGTAGAGCTAGAGTTCCAAGGCAAAAACGTACTATTGGTCGATGACTCGATTGTTCGTGGTACGACTTGTAACGAAATCATTCAAATGGCGCGTGATGCGGGTGCGAAAAAAGTATTTTTTGCGTCTGCTGCACCGATGGTGAAATATCCAAACGTGTACGGTATCGATATGCCAGCCAAATCTGAACTGATTGCGTCTGAACGTAGTGTAGAAGAAATTCGTGAAATTATTGGTGCTGATCGCTTGATTTTCCAAGACTTGGAAGATCTAAAATCTGCTGTACGCACCAAGAAAGTCCCTGAGTTACAAGACTTTGATTGCTCGGTATTTGATGGTAAATATGTGGCAGGCGGTATTGATGCTGAATATTTGGCAGCATTAGAGCGTAAGCGTAATGACTCTGCAAAAAATGAAAAGCCAGCTTATATTGATGTCAATATTGATGCAGCTTCTGTGGATTTAACAGGTGTTCGCGAAGAATAATCTGCTGAAAACACACTGAAAAAGCGGGAATTTCCCGCTTTTTTCATTTATGATGAGCAAACAAAAGACAATGTAGCTTAAGGGTATTACATTGAGACGTGTGGGTTATGATTTTATAAAAAACAAAAATATGTTTTGGCCTGTCACCATGTGTATGGCGGCAGTGTTTTTGACCGTCGCAATTATTAATGTAATTGTCGGTTTAATTGTGGATTATTATGATTCCACTCAGTCTATCTATTGGCATGTCCTTAGCCCATTTTTAGTGGCGGCTGTGCTGCTGATTATGTTGGTTTCAGTTCTCTATGATTTTTACACCTTTCGCTTAGGTGGTTATTCACTTGCCAAACAGTTAGGTGCGCGTCGTCTGAGTCTGATAGAAAGTATTCCAGAAGAAAGTGTTGCACTGCGTATGACTGAGCAGCTGGCAGATACCTTTCTAATCGATACTCCCGCACTTTATGTCCTACCTGATGAAGTGGGCGTGAATGCGCTCACCGCTGGTTTTAGCCCTCGAGATACATCGATCATTTTAACTTGGGGTGCCTTACAAACCTTAGATGAGATGGAAATGTATGGTTTGCTGAGCCATGAATTTAATAAAATCTTGTCGGGCGAAGCTGCAGAAAATACCCGTTTGAAAATCTTATATAGCGGGTTGACGACCTTTAGTCAGTGGGGCAGTAAAATTGCAAAACGTGGCTTCTATAAAAATGGACAAGCACGGGACAATAAGTTTGAAACCCTCTTTGTAGCGATTGGCGCGGTCATTTGGTTGATCGGAAGCTTAGGTGTTTTGATTTCCCGCTTTATTAAATATATCTCTTTGGGTTCTCGAACCTATCGTAATGACCAGAAAACCAAACGTCTGATTCAAAATGATGCCAATATTCAAACCTTATTAAGGATTTATGTGCATCATTCAGGTTCGCAAATTCATAGTGAATATGCGGAATCGATTTCTCATATGTGTTTTGCAAACTCACTCAGTCCGCAAAACTGGATGAATATTCACCCAAGTATTGAACAGCGTATTTTTGAATTAAATCCGGCGCTCATTCATGACCTGCAACTAGAAAATTTAAAAAAACTGCGAAACCAGCCGCTATTTTATTTATTCCGTTCACTAGAAGAAGCTAGTCCAGATGTTGCAACACCATGGAACTCGCCACAACCATTACCTTTACTGCGCTTGTCACCGATTAGTTTTGCGATACGAGATGCAATTAAACCGTTGAACCCTGAGATTCGTGAAAATTGGCAGCGGCCTGAATTGATCCAACGTGCCTTGCAAACAGCAACGGGTTCGCGTGAGGTGATGGTTGCGATTTTAATGATTCGTCAGTATCGAGAGTTTATTCCGACTGAAGCTGAAGTGAGTCGTGCGATTGTAGATGCCTTATTGAATCTTGATGGTCGTGTGCATATCTCCATTTTTCATGAGGCATGTAAAAATATTGGCACTATGCCTGCAACAATTTCACGGCAGTTCTTAACCAAGCTTGCCAAGATTATTCAAGAAGATGGTGAAATTGGATTACTCGACGCCTTACTACTTGAAACAGTGAAATATGAGTTGAATCTGTTGCCTGCACATACACCTACGTCTTTAGAAGATGTAAAACCGAGTATTGTGCGTTTGATTGATGCCTTGTTGCATGTGCAACAAATTAACAGTGACAACCAACTCGAAGTGCGTGAAAAAATCCTCAATCGAATCTTAACGAAAGAAGAACTTGAGTTCTATCGCGATATATCTGATGAGCCAATTGATTTGGCTGAAATCCTAAATGATATTTCTGGGCTGCTGCTGCGTGAGCGGTTAAGCATTCTTGGGGTTGCTGAAATATGTTTATGGAATGATCGAATTATCACGCAAGATGAGTTGGATGTTTTGCAACTATTATATTGGCGTATTGGATTTGAATCAGCTGAGATAGTTGAACTAATGCAAAAGAAAAATAGTTTGATGATCGTATAATTATTTATAGCGGCTTGATTTATGAATAAATTGTTTAATTTTAAGTCAAAATTAGTCTGAGCAATTCTAAAGAATCTTTAAAGAAATAGTATGATCTAATTGATTTATAAAAGTTCAGCAAAACAGAGTGAATCCCGTTAGAATATCAAGCCTTGAATAGGTGAAAATGAAAGCATGATTGGGCATCAGCGAAGCATAATGGCGGCAATGGGAATTGATGTATGGATTCCTCAGGCGGCACCGTGTCAGCAATTTAGCTCAAATATCTGGCGAGATCAGGCGGCTCCTGAAATAGTCTCTGAAATTCTACTCAAAAATGAGCCTCAGCCAACGCCTGTTTCATCACAGACTGAGCTTAAAAACAACGTTGATGTTGTTGTAAATCAACCTGTAGAAGCACCTAAGGATGAACCAAAGGTTTTTGAACATGTTGAAGTTCGTCCGATTGTTCAAATCCCTTCGTTTAACTTAGAAGCCATCTGTTTAATGCACTGTGTCATTGTCATTGATGCCACCGAATTAACTGCAGAGCAGCAAGTTTTGTGGAGCAATATTCAGCGCGCAGTCAGTGCCGATTTCTTTGCTTTACAGTGGCCATTTGGTTGGGTGAATTTGCAAGATGGTCGTGGTGCAGCATCTTATGTGCAGGGCTTTATTGATGCGATGAGCTTGGATAAAAATGTTATTTGCTTAGGCGATATTCCGCATTTAGAGCATGCGAAGGTGTATCCATTGGCATCTTTACAGCAAATGATTGAACAGCCTTTATTGAAAAAACGCTTATGGCAATTTATGCAAAATAAGGCAGGACAAAATACTTAAATTACGTAAATGGAAAATTTATGCAAAAAAAAGTAGTGGTTTTTAGTCAAATAGATCAAGAAATAATTCAACGTTTAGAACAGCAATTTAAAGTTTTCCAAATTAGCCCTAAATTGGGTGATGTGAATCAGCAAATTCTTGAGCATTCAAAAGATGCTGACGCCATGATCGGTGCGGGACGTTTGTTGAATGCTTCGAATTTAGAGCATGCATCACAATTAAAAGTCATCTCAAGTGTAAGTGTCGGTTATGATAACTATGATCTTACATTTTTAAACCAAAAAAATATATGGTTGAGCCATACTCCGCATGTATTGACGGAAACTACAGCAGATTTAGCCTTTACCTTGCTGATGAGTGCAGCACGGAAAGTGCCTGTATTGGATCAATGGACCAAACAAGGGCAGTGGAAGCGTACAGTGGGCCCTGAGCAATTTGGCATGGATGTCTTTGCTAAAACCATCGGAATTATTGGCTTAGGACATATTGGAGCAGCGATTGGGCGTCGTGCTCGCTACGGCTTTAATATGAATGTACTCTATCATAATCGCCGGGAAAAAATTGAATTGGCTGAATCTTTATCAGCGCAATATTGCGATTTGGATGATTTGTTGCAACGTGCTGACTTTGTGGTCGTTGCAGTGGATTTAAATGCAGAATCGAAAGCTTTAATTGGTGAGCGTGAGTTGGCCTTGATGCAATCACATGCGGTATTGGTCAATATTTCACGGGGTTCAGTGATTGATGAAGCCGCATTAATCGATGCATTAAGTCGTGGTCAAATATTTGCAGCAGGCTTAGATGTGTATGAGCAAGAGCCACTTCAAGAATCCCCTTTATTTACATTAGCCAATGTCGTGACATTGCCCCATGTGGGTTCAGCAACAGCGGCAACCCGTAAACGTATGGCAGAGTTGGCTTATCAAAATTTAGTGGATGTTTTGGTACATGAGCGCGCGCCGCGCTATGTGGTCAATCCAAAATTTGAATAAACAATCACAACAGTTTTCTCCATAATTCACCAAAATTCAATGCTATATTCGATGAAGTACGAATATGAAATTTAGAGAATAGACTTTGAAAAAGATTTTACTGGCATGTGGTCTCGGGCTTTGTTCGACATTGGCGCAGACGCAGTCCGTAGATTTTAGTTCATCCCCACAATTTTCTGTGCCTGAAATAGGTAGTGGCGTCGGCTTGTTGGATCAACAAAAAGAGCGTGCCATTGGCGAGAAGGTGTATCGTGAGGTGTATCGTCAACTTCCTGTGACTGAAAATCCGTGGATGGAAGATCGTCTTTTATCTGTCTTTACGCATATTTTGAGCCAAACCCAACTCAACCAACCGGTCGGTTTGTTATTAATTAATGATCCACAAATTAACGCTTTTGCTGTGCCGGGAGGTTTATTTGCATTAAATGCTGGATTAATTAATTCAGCTCGCAACATGGATGAAGTGGCAGGGGTGATGGCGCATGAAATTGCACATGTCTCACAACGTCATTACAGTCGTTCACAAGAAGCTTTTAAAGGGCAAGGTTTATTGTCACTAGCCGGTATTTTGGTCGGAGCCTTGGTGGCCTCACAGGCAGATGGTGATGTCGGTGCGGCTGTAATGATGGGTTCACAAGCCGCTTTGATGGATAAACAGCTAACCTATAGCCGCAATCAAGAACGTGAAGCAGACCGCATCGGGATGCAGTATATGTACCGTGCAGGATACAATCCGCAAAGCATGGCTGACTTTTTTGAAGTGATGCATCGCTCTACGAGTCGAGTGAGCTTTCTGCCTGATTTTTGGTTGACACATCCTTTAACCACGGAACGTATGAGCGAGGCGCGCTTACGTGCCAATCAGTTGCCTCAAGTTAAAACTAGTTTGGTTGATCAAGATTTTGAAATTCTGCGCTGGTATAGTCGAGTACTCTCAGGTCAGGCAACTGAATTGCAATTAAATACAATGGTGGCACAAAAGAATTATGCAGCTGAGTTGGCTTTGGTGAGCTTGCATATTAAACAAGGTGACTTTAGTGCTGCTCAAAAGTTATTAAATGAAGCAGCAAAACAAAATGCATCGCATGCACTTTTTACTATTTTGCAGACCGATGTGCTGTTGGGCCAAAATAAAGCAGCCGATGCCGTGAACGCTGTGAAAAGTTCGGCAATCATCATGCCTGAAAATCGTGCATTAAATTATAAATATGCAGAGGCTTTGATTCGAAACAAAGAATATGCGCAAGCACAACTGATTCTACAGCGATTTTTACAAGCGAACCCACGTGACTTGAGTGGTTGGCGACTGATGTTGCAAATGGCTGATGCAGACAAAGACGCAAGCTTCCGTTCTATTAATGTGCTGCGCTATCGAGCTGAAGTAGAGTATTGGGGCGGGGATGAAGAACGTGCGATTAAATCTTTGCTACAGGCGCAGCGCATCACCAAAGACTCGAAAAGTCTTTCTGCAAAAATCAAGCAGCGTGTAGACGAAATGCAAAATGAACGGAAATTAAAAATATAAAGATTTCAACTGTGATGCACTTATCTATGTCGATTATAAAGTGCAAATTGTAGTTTTAGTGGCTTAGATTAATCAGTGTAAACTAGCTGGATGTAAAAAGTTTATGATTAAGAACTTACAAATGAAAAATATGATTTTGGCGGCCTGTCTGTTGGGCTTAGCAACGAATATTGCAGCAGCTAGCGCAGAACAATATGTGATTGCTGTGAATGATATTAACGAAAAATATAAAACTGATGTACGCCAATTTTTTAGTCAGTTAGACCCGCAGCAACAGGGATTTAAAGCAGACCAGCAAGTGAAATACTGCGGTATTGTTCAGACTTATGTGAATGATCTTTATCGTGCTGCAGACGAAAATCGTGCATTTTTAGATCGTGAGTACCGTAATATGAATAAGCAGGATGTGATTCAGCAGGTGATCGCATCAAAAGAGATGCAATTATTAAAAAAATATAATGTGCAGTGTGCCCTAAATTAAAATTGGTTTTACAAACATTTTAAATCATTGCGAGAAACTGAAAAAAATGAAATTCGATGATTTTGATATAAGTCATGGCAGAATCACGCTTCAGTTGATTCAGCGTCACGATGCAAAAGCACTTTATGAAGCGATCTGTCAAAGTATAGAGACCTTACGAATGTTTCCTGCAAGTTTGGCTTGGTCCTTACAAGAACCTAATTTAGATGCTTCATTGGCATTTTGTGATTCGAGAGTGTTGGCTGCGTTAAATCAGGAAAATTTTGTTTATGTGATTCGTGAGCAACAGTCGCATAACTTTCTAGGTGTCATGGATATTCATCAAATCAATTGGATGGAAAACCAAGCTAACGTTGGGTTTTGGGGAAATGTTGAATTTAAAGGGCAGGGTTTGATGACAGAAGCTTTGCAGTTATTTGTGGATCAATTATTAAATGGTCTAGGATTTCAGCAATTAAACGCTTTTGTAGATGTGGAAAACAAGCGAGCGCGACGTCTATGTGAACGAGCAAATTTTAAATTGATTGAAATCGAACAAGCTGCAATTCAAAATCCAGTAGACGGAAGTTGGCGAGATATTTGTAAGTATGAAATCGTTAAATAAGAAAGATAATTATAAATGATGAATGAATTTGAATTATTTTTGAATTTGGATAATTTGGCTATTTAAGTCATCAGCGTACTTAAATAGACCAAATCAAACAATATAGATGAAAGATTAAGAGAGTTTCGCTTTAATTTTAGCTGAAACTTGTGCAGGATCGGCACGTCCGGCTATGAGCGGACGTAGAGAGTTCATCACCTTACCCATATCTTTCATGCTAGTAGCTTCTTGCGCAGTAATTGTTTGCGCAATGATGGAATCAAGTTCTTCCTCAGTCATAGCTTCTGGTAGAAATTGAGATAACACCTCAATCTCGGCTTGTTCCTTACTAGCTAAATCATCTCGATTTGCACCTAAAAAGGCTTTAACCGATTCTTTGCGTTGTTTGATTTGCTTTTCAATGACCGCAAGAACTTGCTTATCGTCAAGCTCTATGCGCTCATCGACTTCGATTTGCTTGATTGCTGCCTGTAGACTACGTATTACCGTTAACTTGTCCATTTCTTTAGCACGCATAGCGGCTTTTAAAACTTCAGTTATTTGGTTTTTTAAAGTAGTCATTTATCTTGTCCAGGTTAGTCAATCAATCAATCACAAATTAATCTTAGTAAAGGCGAGTAGTACGTACTGATTCGCGAGCCAATTTCTTTTGGTAGCGTTTAACAGCAGCAGCTTTTTTACGTTTACGTTCTTGAGTTGGTTTTTCGTAGAATTCACGTTTACGAACGTCAGCAAGAACACCCGCTTTTTCGCATGAACGTTTGAAACGACGGATAGCTACGTCTACTGGTTCGCCTTCTTTCAATTTAACTTGTGGCATGAAGAATCCTCATTAAGTTATGGATAAGATCTCGGGTCGAATTACCCTTGATCACAAGTGAAGGTCAGTATTTTACTCATTTACATCTCATATCACAAGTCTATAATAGGTTTCGCAATATTTTGAAATGGGCAAAAGGCAGTTTAATGATCGTTTTAGGCTTGGAAACTTCGTGTGATGAAACAGGACTCGCACTCTACGATAGTGAGCAAGGATTACGCGGACAAGTATTGTATAGCCAAATCAAACTGCATGCAGAATATGGTGGTGTGGTACCTGAATTAGCTTCACGTGACCATGTGCGTAAGTTAATTCCGTTATTAAAACAATTGCTTGAAGAAAGTCAGATGGATAAATCTGAAATTGATGCCATCGCATATACTCGCGGGCCGGGCTTGATGGGTGCATTAATGACAGGCGCATTGTTTGGTCGTACGTTGGCATTTGCACTGAATAAACCTGCAATTGGTGTACATCATATGGAAGGTCATATGTTGGCGCCTTTGTTGTCTAAAACTCCACCAGAATTTCCATTTGTGGCACTTTTAGTCTCTGGCGGACATACTCAATTGATGGCTGCTTATGGAATTGGTCAATATGAATTATTGGGTGAGTCGATTGATGATGCAGCAGGTGAGGCATTCGATAAAGTCGCTAAAATGATGGGGCTACCATACCCAGGTGGTCCAAATATTTCGAAATTGGCGATGAATGGCGACATCAATGCCTTTGAATTTCCACGCCCAATGCTACACCAAGGTTTAGATTTTTCATTTAGTGGTTTAAAAACTGCCGTTTCAGTTCAATTGAAAAAAGTTGAAGGCGAAGGTCGTGAGGCGGATATCGCTGCATCTTTCCAAGAAGCGTTAGTTGATACTTTGGTGAAAAAATCAGTGAAGGCCTTAAAACAAACTGGTTTAAAACGTTTAGTCATTGCTGGTGGTGTAAGTGCGAACAAACGTTTACGTGAGCGCTTAGAAGCTGACTTGGCAAAAATCCGTGCAAATGTGTTTTATGCAGAACCTGCGCTTTGTACAGATAATGGTGCAATGATTGCGTTTGCTGGTTATCAGCGTTTAAAAGCAGGGCAACATGATGGTTTGTCTGTTACGACGACACCGCGTTGGCCGATGACGGAATTAAGTAATCCAAACGAAGCGTGAAAATCGTTTAAAAAGGAGGCTAAATTAGCCTCTTTTTTTTGGGGAAATGAAAAAAAATTATAGTGAATGTTATGTTCATCTATCTGAGTCTTTTGTTATGCTAAGTTTTCAACTTAACTAAAAAAATTAAAGATGAATAAATTATTAGCACTAGGATTTATGGTTATTTCTTTGTCTGCTTGTAGTACGAAACAAGAAACAGCAACTGAGCTAAAGAGTACTTTTAAGAACTCTTTTGAATGTCAGACATTGTTAAAGGAAATTGTAAATCAGCATTTTAATTTACGTGGTATTCCAACAAGTGCATTGAAATTTACTGTATCAGCAAAATCTGAAAATGAAGAACAAATTCAAATAGATGCCTTGAAAAATGACGTATCAGAAGCAACCTCAATAGGGAAATTCAAAGTCTTAAAAAATGAAAAGCAAATTTTTGATTCAACTTTTGAAGATACAAATATGATTAAAGTTAATTTAAAGGAAAATATAAGTGTAATTGATATATGTTTTTCACAAGCATAGCGCAATTATAAACTCAAAATATTAGGCATCAGAACCTTATATGTGAATCGCTCAACTCAATTTAGCGAAATAATGAATGTTCAGAATTGTGGTCACGCGATTTATTCACTAAAAAAGTTAAAATATAGTTCGATAAACTTAAAAGCAGCCAATGATGACATAGCTGCTTTTAGCTGAAATTGTCTGACTGACTTTGTAGAATTTCTATTTTCAGATGGCTTTGTTGCATAAAGGCTTTAAAGATAGAGTTTCCCTAAGTAACTCAAATTTAAGTGACAACTTGGGTATGAGGGCGACCTAATTCTGTGAATTTGTTCAAAACTGCTACACGTGCATGAATCTCATTCACCTGACTAGGAAAACTCCTTGCTGTTAATTTATCGCCCAATAATTTGATGCAATGCATCTTGGTTTCAACCAAACTTCGATGATGGTAGCCTGACCATTTTTTCCATAGCGTCCTACCTAGATGTTTAACAGTACGAAGTAATTCATTTCGCTCTAGCGAGCTGGTCTTTTTATCTTTCCATGGCTTCGCATTTTTTCTAGGTGGAATCACCGCATGTGCATCTCGATCTGAAATGACTTGTCGGCAGAGCTTTGTGTCATATGCGCCATCAGTATAGACCGAATCAATTCGTTCATCCAAGGGAATTTGAGAAAGTAAATCATCGAGTACTTGCGAATCGCTCACATTATTTGTAGTAAGCTGTACTGCACGTATTTGAAGGGTTTCAGCATCTATAGCAATATGAAGCTTGCGCCATTGACGACGATATTCAGGTCC
>NZ_VPAO01000101.1:0-1181 GCF_013419235.1 Acinetobacter sp. YH12098 | reverse complement strand
CTCTGTACACGACAAATTTCACAGAACCCTTATCCTATCAGGATTCTGCTTTCTTAAAATTGCCAAAATTTCCTTAAACTCTTCTTTTTTCCCAAAACCAATTAAACGCTGAATCGCCATTTGAACATAGTCTAAACCATAGCGAAATAAACTCATTGAGAGTCGTCCATGCTTCTTTATTTTTATCGCTTTTTTTTGATTATGTTGCCATTCACCCGTTAAGTAACACCAACAGAAGCTTATAGTTAACACCGCAATCAATTTTTTCACTCGTCTAGGGTCTGTCAAGCGCGTATTTTCAAGATTAAACCCGCGTCCTTTGAGACAACTGAATAAGGTTTCAATTTCCCAGCGTAATGCATAATCCTGAATAGCATTGGCATTAAACTGAGGAGAAACGACGAGTAAAAGCTCTCCATTTTCTAACTGTAGTGCACTTATATATAGTTTCACCCGACCAACCAAAATCCGTCGTTTACGACATTCAATTTGACCAACTTTAAGATGGCGAAATAAATCACTAATTTTATGATTCTTTCCTAAATGATTGGTGACAATGAAGTTTTTTTAACACGAATGCAGAAGTTGATGTCTTGTTCAATTAACCATGTAAACCACTGCTCACCGATAAACTCTCTGTCTGCGAACACATTCACAATACGGTCTTTACCAAAAATGGCTATAAAGCGTTGAATCAAAGCAATACGCTCTTTCGTATCTGAATTTCCACGTTTATTAAGCAATGTCCAAAGGATAGGTATCGCTATTCCACGATAAACGATTGCGAGCATCAGGATATTAATATTTCGTTTTCCCCATTTCCAATTGGTTCTATCTAAAGTCAGTTGCACTTGGTCGAATGAAAACATATTGAAAATCAACTGAGAAATTTGACGATAATCAAAATACTGACCTGCAAAGAAGCGCTGCATACGTCGATAAAATGATTGTGGTAAACACTTGATGGGCAAGGCTTTAGATGCAGAAGAAAGATTACATGTTTGCTTTAAAATAATCACAAGCATGATGAGCGCAAAGCACTTTAAATGTGACTTGTTCCATTTTAGAGATTTGTTTAAGATAAGATATAACTCATTGAGATGTGTCATAGTATTCGTCGTTAGAAAACAATTATTGTGACATTATTTCAATGAGTTATCTATTTTTGTCGTGTACAGAGA
>NZ_VPAO01000100.1:0-1251 GCF_013419235.1 Acinetobacter sp. YH12098 | reverse complement strand
CAGGCAGCAATGACAATGACACGGACTCTGCATGGGTCGATGTACTGACTCCATGGGCCGGTGAAGGCTATGGCGCACGCTTCTTGCCACGCATTAATGAAATCGTGGTCATCGATTTCTTTGACGGTAATATCGACCGACCATTTGTGGTGGGGCGGATACATGAAGCACAGCGCAGTCCGACCCAATTTGATGGTAAAGGCAAACTGCCAGACACCAAAAAATTGGCTGGGATTAAAAGTAAGGAAGTCCAAGGCGAAGGCTTTGGGCAACTGCGCTTTGATGACACGACGGGACAAATATCAACACAATTACAAAGTACCCATGGTGCCACTCAGCTCAACCTCGGTAACCTTAGTCATCCCAAAGAAACCGCAGAAAGTGCAGGGCGAGGTGAAGGTTTTGAACTGAGAACCGACCAATGGGGCGCAGTACGTGCAGGACAAGGGCTTCTTGTCAGCACACACCCACAACAACAAGCAGCGGCAATGCATCTCGATGCACAAGCTGCAAAAGATCAAATCGAAGCCAATTTAGACAGCAGTAAAGCCTTAAGTGAAGTGGCGAAAAATCAACAAACTGACCCACTTGAAGTCTTGGATAACCTGAAAAACTTCCTTGGACAAATCGAAAAAGGCAGTAAAGAAAAAGCTGATGCCTTTAAACAAGCCTTAATGATTTTATCTGCACCAAACTCAATTGCTGTGAGTAGTCAGGAAGATATTCATCTTTCAGCGGATGGGCAGATCAGCCAAAGTGCAGGCGATAGCATCAACCTCAGTAGCCAAAAATCTTTAATTGCCCATGCACAAAGCAAGATCTGTCTATTTGCAGCACAAGAAGGCTTAAGAGCTTATGCTGGTAAAGGCAAAGTTGAAATCCAAGCGCAAGGAGATGGGGCGGATCTGATTGCACGAAAGGGTATTCAAATTATTTCCACGGAAGATAAAGTTGAAATCAAAGCAAGCAAAAAAATTGTTTTAGTTGCTGGTGGTAGTCAGATTGAAATTAGTAGTGCGGGTGTATTGCCTACTACTAGCGGTAAGTTTGAGGTGAAGGCAGGGCAGCATAAGTTTGTGGGGCCTCAACAAGTAAATGTTCCAATCACAACCTTGCCAAATGAACGGCTTTGTTGCACAAACCTATCGTTAAGGGCTTATTCCACAATATAATTTTCAAATGAATAAGCCCACACCTAAAATTTACCGTACTCTCAATTGGTCTACATACAACCGCGCACTTATTAATCGT
>NZ_VPAO01000099.1:0-1357 GCF_013419235.1 Acinetobacter sp. YH12098 | reverse complement strand
TCGTTTGAAGGATAAAAAAAGAATTGGGATTCAGCCCCAGGTTGAAACTTAATACGAGATCAAAGGGGTCAATTTTACTTTGCCATTTGAAAGGTAAAAGGGGTCAATTTTAGAATGCCGTTGACAGAGCTACTTAAAACTAACTTTTCGACGAATCTGTATTTTATTCCAGCTTATAGCCCTGAGTTAAATCGAATCGAGATGGTATGGAAGCAGATGAAATATTATTGGCGAGATTTTCAAGTCATGACAGCTGATAAAATAGAGCAATGGGTGGAGAAAGTATCAAACCAATTCGGAAAAGAATACATGTTTACTTTTTAATGACAACTTATAAAATAACTGTGTTTTCTCATAAGCTCCTTTATGAAAGATCATTTCATAAATTTTCATTTTAAATTCTACTCAAAGTTATTGATATAATTAAAATTTAAAAAACCAATTTCTCTTGGGGAAGAGAAATTGGGGCGCGGAATTCTTAACCTTAAGTAAGGCCAATCACCAGCAATTTTGTTGCAATAATCACATTATATTTCAATTTTGACGTATACTTCAATAAAAAAATATACAGATCTGTATATTTTCGCCATGAAAAATAGAATTTCCAGATATGAATCTAAGTAAAATTCTATTAAAAATAGAAAGATATGACTTTATTTTGATCTTATCAATTAACTTTACGGAAATATAAATGGGTAACATTGATGGTTTATTAAAGAAATTTTTTTTAATATTTCTAGCTGCATTTACTATATTTGCTATGAATGAAGTTATTTATAGATATTTTTATGCAGATAAAAAATTATTAGATACGATATCCAAATGGATTTTTTGGGGATATTCTTTTTTTATTGTGTTTTACACTTCTAAAGAATAATCATATCTATTCAATTTTTTTATATGATTTATTCCTTTTTTTATTAAACATTCCCTTTATCTAAAAGGATCTTTAAATTTTTCTTTTAACATAGAAATAATTAACAAAATACTGATAAATAATAAAATAGATATAGTGAGCCAGAACATAAAAACACCGAATAGATTTATTTGATACAAATATTAACATATTTGTGTGATTTTCTTATCTTTTTTGTGGATAATTGAGCCACTTTTCAATCAAATCAACTCACATTTATAGACTTAGCAATAATAAGTTTGTGTATAAACATACAAGTAATTATTTTATGGCCAAGAAAGTTAAAAATCTTTATCTAAGAAAAGGGGATTATCCACTATAGCCAAATCCTAAAAACTATAGAACAATAGAGATATGGGATATTCAAAAGATTTTAAAGACAAAGTCATAGAAATTATGATTCGAGATGAAATGTCTGTGCGAAAAGCAGCACAGCATTTT
>NZ_VPAO01000098.1:0-1385 GCF_013419235.1 Acinetobacter sp. YH12098 | reverse complement strand
TAACAACTTTCTGAGCTTTACGACTCGGCATACTTTTCTTGAGACGGGAACGTTTATTCTGTTTCTCCAATTCCTCATGTTGCTGCTGGATATGGGCCAGGACCGAACCTAATCTTTTATTCTCAACCACTTCATTCTGCTGTAGTCCAGCCAGTTTATTGAAGACGCTATAGTTGATCTTCCGTCCTTCATGCATAATTGCCACAGTACCATCCGGGTACTCCAGAAATGAAATGTATTGCCCAACAAGCTTATGATTCAGCTCTGTCGGTTCAAGCATATAAATACACTTGTCATAGGTCAGGGTCAGATTCTTGGTGACCTTACGCGGTTCCTGCCAGGTAAAAATATCATCCAGTTCAAGATCAGATTCGGTTAATGGCCGATGCAGGTTCTTTGAGTTTCGCGCACATTTGGCGAACTTCTGATTGAACTGCTCAATAAAGCAGGGTAACCATATATTGGCCTCTGCAATCGAACCGATGCCTTCCAGGCGCATCTCTTTGATCAGACGGTCCTGAAGGGTTCTGTTGGCACGTTCCACACGACCTTTGGCTTGGGGTGAGTTGGCAAAGATAATATCGATGTTCAAATTATTCAGAATCCGCCCAAATTGCGTAATCTGGCTGTCTTGCCTGGATTTCTGATTAACTCTGAATACCGAATGCTTGTCACTATAAAAGGCTAGAGGTTTGCCGTATTGTTCAATGTAGGCTCGGGTTGAAAGCATGTAGTCAAAGGTCGTTTCAGCCTCACAAAAGCGCAGATGCAACAGCTTTCCAGTGGCATCATCGATATAAACCAACAAGCAGCATTTTGCAGCTCGACCTTCAAACCAGTCATGATATGAGCCATCAATTTGGATCAGTTCACCGAAGCAATCCCGGTTATAACGTGGCTGATATGGACGCTTCAGGCGCTTGGATCGCGGAATCCACAGGTCATTGGCCGTCATCCAGCGCCGAAGCGTTTCTACCGGGATATTCAGGTCAAACATGCTGCTGAGCTTCTCATGCGCCAAGGTGGGTCCAAAGCCCAGTAAATGTTCAGCAATAATGGAAAGGCACTTTGATTTTAACAAGTCATCATGGCGACGATGGCCAGGTTGACCACGACTGGCATGTGCCATACCTGAGACACCATCTTGATTGAGCTTCTGCAATAACCGGGTAATTTGACGGGTGGAAAGATTTAGGATTTCAGCAGCACGGACCTGGGTAATACGATGATCTCGAACGTCTTGCAGAACTGCAAGCCGTTGAATTTCTTTGTCAGACATAGTGATCAGCATCTATATTTATATCCAGTCCATGGTGATAAAAACCATCATAAACTAGACATTTTTATTGGTGAGAATATAGACACTTTAAATGGGTTCTAACAAG
>NZ_VPAO01000097.1:0-1390 GCF_013419235.1 Acinetobacter sp. YH12098 | reverse complement strand
GATTTAAATCCAATAGAAAATATGTGGTCACGAGTCAAGGCGATTCGAACTAAGTTTAGAGTTAAAGATATTGATAAATTATTTAAAGATTACTGTAATGATTTATTTGGTATTTAGCTATAGATCCGTACACATGAAGGGTGGTTGTATCTGGCAGTTGTGATTGACCTTTTTTCACGTCTTGTTGTTGGCTGGTCTATGAAATCCAGAATCACGACAGATTTGGTTTTAGATGCGTTATTGATGGCTTTGTGGCGGAGAAATCCAAAGAACAAAGTCCTAATCCATTCTCTTGCGAAGCAATGCTTCTCAGGTAGCCAATATACCAGTCATGAATGGCAGACATTTCTCAGACATCATAATCTTGAAAGTAGTATGAGTCGTAGAGGTAATTGTCATGACAATGCTGTTGCAGAAAGCTTCTTTCAGCTATTAAAGCGGGAACGAATTAAAAAGAGAATCTATGCAACTAGAACTGAAGTAAGATCCGATATCTTTGAATATATTGAGATGTTCTATAATTCAAAACGCAGACATGGTTCCAATGGTCAGCGTTCTCCATTAGATTATGAAAAGGCCAATCAAAAGATGGTTATGTGTGTCTAGAATTTTGGTGGCTATTCACTCTACTTGCCTAAAGTTTTTAGGTGAAGGTGAATGGAAGCGTAAAAAAAATGGACCTAAATATCGTCGCCAATGGCGTAAGGTTCATATTGGTATCGATGCTGAAACTATTCAAATACGTGCTGTACACCTCACCGCAGATAATGTCAGTGATTCATAGGTACTGGAAGATTTACTTGCTCAAATCCCTTTAGATGAACAAATCGATTCTGTCTATACACGATGCCGTCAGGTCATTGCAGATCGGCAAGCGTATGCAGTGATTCCACCTAGAAAAAATGCAAAGCCCTGGAAAGATATAAAAACTCATTCACGAGAGCGAAATGAACTCCTTCGAACGGTTAATCTTGCGAAGCAGTGCTTCTCAGGCAGGACACTCTTGAAAAAAAGGTCGGGCTATCATCGGCGAAGTCTAGTTGAAACCAAGATGCATTGCATTAAATTATTAGGCGATAAACTCTGCTCAAGGAATTTTAATAGTAAAGTGAATGAGATTCATGCACGCGTAGATGTCTTAAATTAATTCGCAGGATTAGGTCGCCCTCATACCCAAGTTTTCACTTAAATATGAGTAGGTATGGGAGATTTTAATTTTTAAATATTTGTGCAACAAAGCCGTTTTAAAGGAAATAACAAAAGACTATAGCTAAATACCAAATAAATCATTACAGTAATCTTTAAATAATTTATCAATATCTTTAACTCTAAACTTAGTTCGAATCGCCTTGACTCGTGACCACATATTTTCTATTGGATTTAAATCTGG
>NZ_VPAO01000096.1:0-1556 GCF_013419235.1 Acinetobacter sp. YH12098 | reverse complement strand
ACCATACCTGATATTCTGCTAAACCTTTCGATTGTAGCTGATACCAGGAACACACTTGAACCCATCACACTTCTGTGATAGACCAATCACCCGGTAACACCGTGGACATCGACCCAATTTCTTGGCTCTACGTCTCTTGGCGTACGTCGACAGACCTACCTCAGGGGGCTCTAATTTACTAATTATCACACTAGCTATGTCATCATACTCACGCCTTGGCCCTAAGCCATAGTGACGCTTGAACACACCAACCAGCACCTTCCTCAACACCTTTGAACTAAGCCTCATTGCCGCTTGTTATTCGCATTGTTGTGATCCCGAATTAACTCTGGCCCAAGTCTGCCCCCGGTAATCTCCACGCTGGTGTTCGCATACGTCTCGTTCCGGTTAGCCCTCCTCAAAGCGATGTCTTTGTGGGTGTCATGTGCAATCTTCTCCTGCGGTGTTGGCAGCCTGATTAAGCCCTCCAACGGCTGGATAGCCGCTGGATTCTCGACATAGTCGAAGAAATCAAATGCCGCAAATCTCTCAGTCTTCTGGAACCCCATTGCCTGCCAATCTGAGGGTGGATCATCGTGCACTAGCATGTGATTCCACACGATTGGTGCGTACAGTCTGCACACTCTTCTTAAAGTGTTCGCATCTCTCTTCATGACCGCAAGCACAGAATCGGCAGTTATCGCTCCCCCAGGGTACTCGAACGTGCCTCTCGGGTCTAGAAACACAGAACTGCTCGTGCTCTTACAGTAGATCACAGCTTGAATGATGATCATGGAGACGAACTCTGTAGGTACGCCCAAACCCTCAATCGCCACGGTAACTCTTGCCATATCCTCAGGTGTGGCGAGGTTATTAGAGACTGCTCTCGGTTTCAGTTTGTACAGCATGTCTATGGAAGGTCGACTGTAAATGTTCCCGGGGTCGTACCTCATGTCCTCAGTGGGCTGCAAGTTCGGCCTGCCTATCTCGAAACTAGCATTCGTGATTCTAGAGGAGCTCCTTTCTGCACGCAAGGTTTCTAGCAGCTTCATTATCCTACTTTCCATGAATTGCTCCGAGTTGCCTGTTTCTTGCGCACCGCCTGTTGGTGCGGCTTGGGGCTTAGGCGTAGGGACGCTTGAAGTAGCGACATCCATAGATTTTCCCTTCTTGTCGTCAGCCATTGTTTATTCAGATCACCGCCCAACAACCTAAGGGCCTACCAGTGATTGGCGGGCTTAAGGTTCTTAGCGTATTCAATAAAACTTTCGGTGAACTCACACCCAATGATTTTCACAGATTCCCCTGTAATCACCACAGTACAACCCTGTCTGCTTTTTGGAGCTTTCAAAGCCAATTCACAACCGAGGAAAGTCACCACAATGATTGCAAAGTACAAAGCTAGGCGTGGAAGTTCGAGCATTGAGCACACCTCTTGCTATCAACCCAGTGTGAGATCGCAATCAGGGCAATCAAGAACAGCACAATGGACCAAGGACTGAAGGCACTCTGGGAAAATTTTTCAATGGAATTCAATCCCTTTGGACTACAGTAGGCAATTTGTTTTGTGCCGTCCC
>NZ_VPAO01000095.1:0-1605 GCF_013419235.1 Acinetobacter sp. YH12098 | reverse complement strand
GGAGTGACGGGCACTGGCTGGCAATGTCTAGCAACGGCAGGCATTTCGGCTGAGGGTAAAAGAACTTTCCGCTAAGCGATAGACTGTATGTAAACACAGTATTGCAAGGACGCGGAACATGCCTCATGTGGCGGCCAGGACGGCCAGCCGGGATCGGGATACTGGTCGTTACCAGAGCCACCGACCCGAGCAAACCCTTCTCTATCAGATCGTTGACGAGTATTACCCGGCATTCGCTGCGCTTATGGCAGAGCAGGGAAAGGAATTGCCGGGCTATGTGCAACGGGAATTTGAAGAATTTCTCCAATGCGGGCGGCTGGAGCATGGCTTTCTACGGGTTCGCTGCGAGTCTTGCCACGCCGAGCACCTGGTCGCTTTCAGCTGTAAGCGTCGCGGTTTCTGCCCGAGCTGTGGGGCGCGGCGGATGGCCGAAAGTGCCGCCTTGCTGGTTGATGAAGTACTGCCTGAACAACCCATGCGTCAGTGGGTGTTGAGCTTCCCGTTTCAGCTGCGTTTCCTGTTTGCCAGCCGGCCCGAGATCATGGGGTGGGTGCTGGGCATCGTTTACCGCGTCATTGCCACGCACCTGGTCAAGAAAGCGGGCCATACCCACCAAGTGGCCAAGACGGGCGCGGTCACCCTGATCCAGCGTTCTGGATCGGCGCTCAATCTGAATGTTCACTTCCACATGCTGTTTCTCGACGGTGTGTATGTCGAGCAATCCCACGGCTCAGCGCGTTTCCGCTGGGTCAAGGCGCCGACCAGCCCAGAGCTCACCCAGCTGACGCACACCATCGCCCACCGGGTGGGTCGCTATCTGGAACGGCAAGGCCTGCTGGAACGGGATGTCGAAAACAGCTATCTGGCCTCGGATGCGGTGGATGACGACCCGATGACACCCCTGCTGGGGCACTCGATCACTTACCGTATCGCTGTCGGTTCACAGGCGGGGCGAAAGGTGTTCACTTTGCAAACTCTGCCGACCAGTGGTGATCCGTTCGGTGACGGGATTGGCAAGGTAGCCGGGTCCAGCCTGCACGCCGGCGTGGCGGCCAGGGCCGATGAACGCAAGAAGCTCGAACGGCTGTGCCGGTACATCAGCCGCCCGGCGGTATCCGAGAAGCGGCTGTCGTTAACACGAGGCGGCAACGTGCGCTACCAGCTCAAGACGCCGTACCGGGACGGCACCACGCACGTCATTTTCGAACCATTGGATTTCATTGCAAGGCTGGCCGCCCTGGTACCGAAGCCCAGAGTCAACCTAACCCGCTTCCACGGGGTGTTCGCACCCAACAGTCGGCACCGGGCGTTGGTCACGCCGGCAAAACGGGGCAGGGGCAACAAGGTCAGGGTGGCTGATGAACCGGCAACACCAGCACAACGGCGAGCGTCGATGACATGGGCGCAACGGCTCAAGCGTGTTTTCAATATCGACATCGAGACCTGCAGCGGCTGCGGCGGCGCCATGAAAGTCATCGCCTGCATTGAAGACCCTATAGTGATCAAGCAGATCCTTGATCACCTGAAGCACAAAGCCGAAACCAGCGGGACCAGGGCGTTACCCGAAAGCCGGGCGCCACCGGCTGAGCTGCTCCTGGGTCTGTT
>NZ_VPAO01000094.1:0-1606 GCF_013419235.1 Acinetobacter sp. YH12098 | reverse complement strand
TTGGTATTCGGAGTTTGCATCGGTTTGGTAAGTCGGGATGACCCCCTAGCCGAAACAGTGCTCTACCCCCAATGGTATTCGTCCGAGGCGCTACCTAAATAGCTTTCGGGGAGAACCAGCTATCACCGAGTTTGATTAGCCTTTCACCCCTATCCACAAGTCATCCCCTGGCTTTTCAACGACAGTGGGTTCGGTCCTCCAGTTAGTGTTACCCAACCTTCAACCTGCTCATGGATAGATCACCCGGTTTCGGGTCTACACCCAGCAACTAAACGCCCTATTAAGACTCGATTTCTCTACGGCTCCCCTAATCGGTTAACCTTGCTACTGAATGTAAGTCGCTGACCCATTATACAAAAGGTACGCAGTCACCAAACAAGTTGGCTCCCACTGCTTGTATGCATGCGGTTTCAGGATCTATTTCACTCCCCTCACAGGGGTTCTTTTCGCCTTTCCCTCACGGTACTGGTTCACTATCGGTCAGTCAGGAGTATTTAGCCTTGGAGGATGGTCCCCCCATATTCAGACAAGGTTTCACGTGCCTCGCCCTACTCGACATCATCATATCAGCCCTTTCGTGTACAGGACTATCACCCACTATGGTTGCACTTCCCAGAGCATTCCACTAAAACTGATATGACTTAATGGGCTGTTCCCCGTTCGCTCGCCGCTACTGAGGGAATCTCAATTGATTTCTTTTCCTAGAGGTACTGAGATGTTTCACTTCCCTCCGTTCGCCTCGCAACACTATGTATTCATGTTGCGATACCGACCTTATAGCCGGTGGGTTTCCCCATTCAGACATCTCCGGATCACAGGATATTTGCCGCCTCCCCGGAGCTTTTCGCAGGCTATCACGTCTTTCTTCGCCTCTGACTGCCAAGGCATCCACCACATGCACTTAATTACTTGACTATACAACCCCAAACAGTCGTTCATCCCTACAAGTAGGATAAACAACATAATCAACCGATCACTCAGTTAATTACACAGTTAGAGTTTCGTGAACTTAATCACTGTACAGCTTCAATTAGATTCATATACCAAAACGCTTGATTCAGTTTAATCGCTAGAACTCATTTAATCGCTTCACAGTTGCCTGTGTTGCTTTCAACGAGTTTGAACAAATTATTTCAACTCAAATATATTCTGTTAATGATTTTTCCAGCCTTCGTCAGGTCAGGAAACTGTGATAAATCACAGAGATTACCAAGTGCGCGTATCTTAACGCTTCTACTTGTTAATCTCTAGGATCTACGCACTTGATCGCTTAGGAACTAAACATTCACGCCACTGTATGATCACATACTGCGCGAAGCGTAGCTTCTTGCTTAAATTTCAAGGAAAAACGTTGTTTTTCTGGTCTTGAAATTTGGTGGAGACTAGGAGAGTCGAACTCCTGACCTCCTGCGTGCAAAGCAGGCGCTCTACCAACTAAGCTAAGTCCCCAGCTTATCAATAAGTCAATGTTTCTGTTTTTCTGTTTGCTTCCGTATTTTATTCAAATACTTCGTTAGTCAGAATGGTGGGTCTGACAAGACTTGAACTTGTGACCCCACGCTTATCAAGCGTGTGCTCTAACCAACTGAGCTACAGACCCTCAGAT
>NZ_VPAO01000093.1:0-1647 GCF_013419235.1 Acinetobacter sp. YH12098 | reverse complement strand
GCAGATGAAATATTATTGGCGAGATTTTCAAGTCATGACAGCTGATAAAATAGAGCAATGGGTGGAGAAAGTATCAAACCAATTCGGAAAAGAATACATGTTTACTTTTTAATGACAACTTATTAGTATGATGCATATAAATACAATCCTATTTAAAGATATAACAATACCTTTAAATGGTAGGAACCTAGTTCTCACTGGTAAAAATGGTGTAGGTAAAACATACTTTTTAACTAAACTGTATGAACAACTACAACTTGAATTCAGAGATAAATATATTTCTACAGATGACAATATTCATTCTAGTAAATTAAAAGAAACTATCAATATTTTTTATAATGAGTTTATAGCCTACTCGGATATACTTGAAATTAATCAAAAATATATTAAATTAATTTCAAATTTAGCAAGTGATAAGACAAAGAAAAACAATCAAAAATTAGAAGAATTAAAAAAATTGCAACAGATCTATAGTGATAATTTAAATATTTTTCTTCGTGAAGTAAATATGTATACCGCTACTGATTCTTTACTTCTAAACAACAAAACTAGACGTTATTATTCAGCAAAACCTGAACATCTGATTAGATCAAATGATTTACTAAAAAAATCTTTAGATGAGCTACTATCTTTTCAAAAGTTTTTTAAATTAATTTTCAATGAAAAGATTACTAATAATAGTACCATTTTTAGCTTTTTTGACGTAAATAGTAAATTACAAGTTCCTGAAAAAATCCTAAGTATGGGAAATATGTATGATGTTAAGGATTTAGCTTACTATATAAAGGAATTGCATTTAAATTTTGACTCAGATATCGAAGGAGCATTTGAAAGGTATCTTTTAGAAAAACGAGATGAACTACAAAATGCCGATGATTATATTTGCGAGGAAATCTATAACACGTTTAATGATATAGAAAATGACTTAAAACTCATTTTTGACGATGAAACAACTACTCTTTCATTTGATGATTTCAATAAACGCGTTTTAATACTTCAAAGAAATGAAAATATCTCTTTTGGTTTCGATGAGTTACCTTCTGGTTTTAAATCAATTTTTAAAATATATTCTAATCTTTTAATTAAATCCAAACTCATTAGAACTAGAAAAAACAAACTTAATGGAATTGTTTTAATTGATGAAATAGACTCTCATTTACATATTTCACTTCAGCAAAAAGTTTTACCTTTCTTCACATCAGCATTTCCCAATATTCAATTTATAGTTAGTACTCACTCACCTTTTGTTATTACATCAACGAAAAATGAAACTGTAGTTTATGACATCTCAACTAGTGAGTTCTTTGAAGAGGATTTAAGTCGTTATTCTTATGAATCTGTTATTAAGGGATTGTTCCACGTCGAAATACAATCTGAACAATTAAAATCAGAAATTAAAGAAATAGCTAGAATTCTAAATAATGAACCTAATAGCTATGAAAAACTTAGAAATACTTTAAGAAATATTACTCCTTTTTCAAAACAACTAGATGTTGAATCAAAATCTTTTTACTTTAAAGCGGCTTTGTTGCATAAAGGCTTTAAAGATAGAGTTTCCCTAAGTAACTCAAATTTAAGTGACAACTTGGGTATGAGGGCGACCTAATTCTGTGAATTTGTTCAAAACTGCTACACGTGCATGAATCT
>NZ_VPAO01000092.1:0-1649 GCF_013419235.1 Acinetobacter sp. YH12098 | reverse complement strand
AATACTCAATCAACGGCATCTTTAGCTTTTTCCTAGATTTACAACCTCTAAAAGTCTACTTAGAGGGTTTTACTTATTCAATAACTCATTAATTTAAATGGTTTCTAACATCCAAATTTCGTATAACCGCCATTATGTTAAATGGAAAATAAACATAAGTGAGATACAGGCATTTTTTCTTTATACTGAGATAATTTTTTGATTCGAATAAGATTTCTATTATGACTGAGGGAAAGGCTTTACTGTTACAGGCAAAAGTTACTGATAAAGATTTAGATACTTTCGAGAGCAAACTCTTAAATTTGTGCCAACAATATTTTTTAGATCCATTAAAGTCAGATCTTTTAATACCTAGCCGTTTAAAAGACATTGTAAAAAAATATGAAGAGAAACAAAGCCTAAGTAAATTTGAGGAAGTATATATTCATGAGTATATGCTCAGATCTTTAAGCGGTTTCCTGCCAGACTTTCAGAAAAAAATTAGACATAAAGTTGAATTAGAAAGAGTAGCTGAGGAAAAAATTCGTCAGGAGAAGTTGAGACTGGAAGCTATTGAAAAACAAAAGTTGCTTGAGTCAGATCCTGTTTATATTGCAAAGCAAAAAGAAAAAGCATTACTAAAAAAATACGACATTAATGAATATCTATCAGGGGCATCACCTACAGAGCTTTCTGAAATTTTGAATAAGCTAGAAAATGAAACAAGACTTTCTCAAGATGAGGCTGTTTGGTTAAATACAATAGGTAAAAAATTCTTTACTGCCAAAGTTCGTCATAAATTTCATCGATTAGAAGCTAATTATTATTTGCAGGAATATGCAAAGAACACCAAGAACATTTGGAATGCTATTAATGCTAGCAGTCAATTAAGAAAGTGTCAGGAAAGTCTTGAAGCAGAAGAATTTTTAGAAAAAATTTCCACTAATGGTATCAAGGATAAAAAATTATTATCTGCGTATTTCACTACTCTTGGTGGAGTTAGACGTGATCTTCGCAAGGTTAAAGTCGCGATTGATAATGCATCCAAAGCTCATAATTTAACTCCAGATAATTATCGTCCTTGTACTTTATTAGGCGCTATTTATATGGAAACGTACCAATATACACTTGGGCATGAGTGGTATGAAAAAGCTAGTGAACGAGGTGCAACAAATCAATCAATTAATGCTGATCTTAAAAGCATTATCTCTAAGATGGATAAAGCTAAACGTAATGAAATGATTGAACATTTATTGAAGTTAGATCCTCACGCATACTCATGGCTAAAGTCTCTAAAAACAGCCGTATTAAACAAGCCTACAAGTAAACAAAATAAAGTTGAGCAGTCAGTAAAAGCTCAGAAAAAAGCATCGCCACCACAGCCAAAGAAGAATGCTCAAAATAAGCAGCCTAAAAATTCTGAAAAAAGTTTAAAGGTCCTTTTAGAACAAGGAGCTAAGGCACACAATTTAAACCAACCAGTGAGCCTATCAAAACCCTCATGCATGAAGCCAAAGAAGAAATAATTTATTATTGAGTTTCGCTAAAATTAACATAATACACCTTATACGAAATGCGTTATAATTATCTATAGAAATCAATGCTGTAGTTTCTAGTTGATAGCCCGAACATCCCTGTTCGGGCTTTTTTTATGATTTTTCACGTTCCAC
>NZ_VPAO01000008.1:0-13414 GCF_013419235.1 Acinetobacter sp. YH12098 | reverse complement strand
CGCCCTCAGTAAATTCACCGGTCACGTTACCAGTCAACGTCACAGTTTTTCCTGCTTCCGCAGCATTCACAACGTTGTCCGCTGTAACCGCATCAATGCTAAGCGTCGCTGTCGGTGCTGTGGTGTCTAAGGTGAATTTAATGTCTGTCGAGGCTGAAACATTACCCGCTTTGTCGATTTGACGTACGCTGATGCTATTCTCACCTTCTTGCGCAACCGGTTTCTCACTAATCCAAGTCTTACCGCCATCGGTGCTGTATTCAACGGTCGCACCATCTTCAATACCGGAAACAGTATAGTCACCGTTATTGGTGATGCCATCTTTATTATCACTACCACTGTCGGTGGTTAAGCTCACACTCGGTGCAAAAGGTTTAATAGTATCTTTCTGAATATTTTTATCATTACCATCTTGTCCAACAATAATGCCACCAACAACACCCGCACCCACCAACCAAGGTAACAATCCAACAAGTTTACTACCCTCAACTGCTGGCAATAATGCTTCTAATCCTGAAATTTCTTTAAAACCAGAAAGACCATCAAACCAATAAAGAACACAACCATCTTCTTCAAAGACTAAATCTGATGTACCCCCTTCTGCATCCACAACAAAGAAGTTTTCAATAACAATAACTTCTCCATTTGTGAGCTTTAAAATTAAATTATTTCCATCACGAATGAATTCCGCAACATCATCACGATTCATTTTTGTATGAACAATGCTTGATTCTGACAAAACAATACGTTCAGCATGAACACTTACTTTATTGAGAGAGTCTTTTTCAATAACTATAAAATTACTCATCACAGATCCAATATATAAATTAAATAATTCTTAAACTTAAAAGCTAATTACTTAGATAAGCCCGTAATTTCAACCGTGACTCGACGATCTGGTTGCAAACATGCATGTAATGCTTCTAGCTGCTTTACATCAAAACAGCCATTGGTCACTGGTTGACGTTTGCCTGCACTTGCTGTCGAAATCACATTCCCTGCCACACCATTTTGAATCAATAGGTTACGCACCGTATCTGCACGTTTTTGCCCTAATTGATTGTTATAACTATCATTTCCCAAACGATCTGTATGGCCAACTAACTTGATTTGACTCACAGAAAAGAAATTGTTGCGAATTTGCGATGCAACTTCTAGTACTTCTTGACGACCTTTTGGTAATAAATAATTCAAAGAAGAACCGTCAAATTTAAATAAAGTATCTGCTGCTAGATCCACTCAAATTGTATGCTCCTGTGCAACAACATGTGGTTTTACCTCACAACTTAATGGCTGGCCATTATTGGCAATAAAAGGCATACCATCAGCTTTGACAGATAGGACTAATTCATTGCTCGCTAACTTCCCTACGTTCAAGTCAATATCACAACTCTGGCATGATGCTTCAGTGCAGTTTTTCACTTTGAAATTATACGTCTCAGGTTTTAATGAATATTGAGCCGAATTATTTATATAAAAATTTCCAGCTTTAATACTGTCGATATAAAATTCAATTGGGCAATTTTGATTCCCTTCTGTGTCGTCTGCACATAGAAAACCATCTCTTGTAACATTAAGCAATGTCGAGTAACCAGCCTTCATTTCCTGAAACCGCAACTCCGAGGGATGCCTATAATTTGATACACAAGCAGTTCCACCCATACATATTAAAACTAAAAGCAATAAAACCTTATACATTAACAACTCTCCGCAACACATTAATAATTAACATAAAGCCTCCATCATTAATGTGATAAAATTCACACTTCTTCATGATTATTGCACATTTGTATTGAATATGTATGTAATTTACAATTTATTTAACACGGCTTTGTTGCATAAATATGTAAGCAACTGATTTAAATAAATTTAATTTTGGATCAAAAAATAATCAAAACTTTTAAAATCATATAGTTATGAAATCTTTGTGCAACAAAGCCGTTTGCAGTAATTTCAAATCCTGTTTCAATGTTGGATCTTGATCTATGTGATTATTTATTAACTTATCAATATGTTCAAGTTGTTGATTTAAATACTCAATATTCTCTTCAAGTAATTTAATCACAACAACGGAGGTATGAGTGGACTGCGCCTTTTCAAGTCGATTCTTTTCCTGCAATAGACTACCTAGATAGACATCTCGTCTGCCTAGTAAAGCTTTTAATAATCTGACATTTTCAGGTTCAGGCTGCCATATGATTAACTTTGCGGTGTAACCATAACGTGAAAGAGCTTCACTATCAGCTTTATCCGTTTTATTTAGCATGGACATGCCTTTGGCAAAGGCTCTTACTCGTGAAGGATTAGCCACACAAACCTTTACACCTGCATCATATAGATAATATCCCAAATTCTCATGATAAACTGAAGTCGCTTGCATGATTGCTGTCACTTGATCAGGTTCAATTTTAAGAGTGATGAGCCATTTGAGCAGACTGGCAAAGCCACTTTCTGTATTAGTAAATATTTTATTTTTTCTTTTTCCAATCAAACCTTGAGGGAAAATGCAACAATCTATTTTGGTTTTACTGACATCAATACCTAGCATAATCATGGTGATATTCCTTGAGTTTAAGCTATGATTTTTATCCCATTAACCATCATCTTACCTTGTGAATACAGCATCAAAGTGCTTAGTTACCGTTCAGAGTTGTATGAGGGATAAGGGCAAATTGTAGGTTTTATCTCAGGTTCAAATTTAAGATTTTAGCAGCACTCCAAACTCTACAATTTGCGTATAGTGGTAGCTAATCACTATATCAATCAAGCTACAAGAAACACTGTTTCGGAAGGTGGTTGGGCTGATCTGCACTAAAATTCCGTTTCACTAAGTCAGCTGCTCGTTTTTGATCATCTCGGCTACGTGTGGTTAGTTTGTTCTTACCGCGCCAAACACCTTGTATAGCTAGCTTCTGCATCAATCGAGCAACTGTACAACGTGCGATAACATAGCCTTCACGTTTCAGTTGTTGCCAGATCTTACGCACACCGTATCGACCTGAACTTTCTTTCCAAATATGTTTGATTTGCTCTGCATGATGTAAATCATGCAGAGCACGTTTCGCTCGATGTTTTGGATTATCAGCGAGATCTAAAGTTCGGTAATAGGTTGAAGCTGCGATCGGTAAAATCCTACAAATCGCATCAACACCATATCGATCTTTATTGTTATGGATAAAATCCACCATTATTTGTGTGGGCGGTCGAGCTCCGCCTGGGCGAAAAAAGCGGCTGCTTTACGTAGAATTTTATTGGCACGCTTTAATTCTTTAATTTCACGTTCCATTTGCTTTATTTTTTCTTGATCAGATATCTGTTGTACTTTAATAGGATTTTGCTGATCTAAATGCTTTTGATGCCAGGCACGAAGTGTTTCAGGAGTACAACCGATTTTAGGAGCAATAGCTGTGATCGCAGCCCAATTCGATGGATAATCTTTTTCGGATTCAATCAATAATTGAACCGTTCTATCTCTGATTTCAGGGGTATATTTTAATTTTGTCATCGAACCTTGCGAAGCAGTGCTTCTCACTCAGAATATTGACTCTCCGACAAACCCGGTACGGTTCATACCACTAAAAAGATTAAAAACACTATATAGTGAAATTTACAATTTAATAACACAACATAGGGTGCGTAACCCTTGACTCCCCTATAAAAAATACGTGAATATTATAGTTTATTTTTCAGCCACTTGGCATAAATATGGGGGAGACATCAGCATATGTCTATAAAAAAAAAGCTATTGAAAGTCATCGTGTATCTTCAAAAAACCTGCAATTAATGTGTTATCCAAAGTGTATGCAGGCCTACCAAATCTGGATTGCTCTATTTTTTCAGCTTAATGAGAAACAGCAAAACTATCATTTGGATTTCACTTTTAAACAAAATATAGATATCCCTCTCCTTACTACCGATAAACCAGATCACTATTTTTTTAGTAGCCATTTCAGCTGGATCTATGCTTATTATTACAATAAGAATAAAACTCAATTTAAGTTTAAAGCTTACGAGAAAAATAATTCATATGAATCCATCATTCAGGCTCTAAATGAAGTAAGAAGCTTACTCAGTTCTGGTTTGCATCACTCAATTCAGGGCTTAGATATCATTGCATACTGGCTGAATGAACAATACCGACCTGACCATCTTCAAGAAGTTTTCGGTCATAAAATTTTAACTATCAACCAACTGCGAGAATTATCAGGACTATCCAAATCCCAAAGCCCGGTAAGTTCTTTTTCAGATTATGCAGGTCCAATTTCATTAGAAAAAATTCTGGTGGGAATTTCATCATGAATGGATATAGTTATTTAGAAGATACTCAAGAATTAAAGCTTGAGCCGTTTCGAAACTTCTACCAAGTATTGGCAGAAGCAAAGCTGGAAAATTATCAGAACTCAATCAAGCTCAACGACCTCATTCAACAATATGAAATTACTAAACTTAATACTTTTATAGCTCAAAGCCTGACTGATAAAAAAGTCAGCGAGTATCCTCTGGTTCATTACCTTATTGCAGTCATCAACACTCCATCAGCATATCAATCAAACGCGCTGAAATGGGCTATTTTCAATACTCAATGTATTGAATCACTCAACAGCAAAGGACATTCAGCTACCATAGTTAATCTTTGTAGGCGTTTTCGTTTAGCTAGCACAAAACAGAAATATTATTGGCTTTACAATTTCTTATCTACTCTTCCAATGGAATTAGAAGAGCTAGTTAAACTTCTAAAAGAAGCTGAAACAGAAAATAAAGAGCTAATTAATCGCTCAATACCAAATTTAGATGAAGAACGAATTAGCCAGCTGGCAAATCTGCGTGTGATCTATCAATATGTCTTTACTCAGTCTGAACGTTTAAAACGAAATCGCCAAAGCAGTTCGGGCTCCAAAGAACCTCCTCAAACTGATGTTCAAAAGACATCAACAATATCTCTCGATGATGAACAAACGCATCAGACTCATTTTGAACAAGGTACGGCCAAACAACCGCGCGAAGATAAAACTATAGAAAAAGTTGAAGATCATAATTTTGAATTTAATCAACTTGAGCAATACTCTATTACAGCTCAGGTCAATAATCTCAAGAACAAAGTTCTGCATCAAAACAAGAATCAGTTAATGAGCAAGTCAAATCCTCGTGTCTTTGATTTGCCTACCGCACAGCATATTATGCGAATTTTGTTTGAACAGGCAAAGACCTCTCCAATTCATGCCTTGCTTTTATTTTCAGTACTCAGTTTGACGCATTATGAAGAGCTATTAGTATTTCGGAAACATTTCCGTCTGAGTTCAAAAAGAAAAGAAATTACTTTTAGTCCTGAAAATTTCTATTTTCGGCAAAGCTTTGATAGCTCCAAGTTTAAAGATGCTTTATTAAAAGAATATATGATGAATCAGGGAAACTCTTTTACAATCCCATTACCCAAAGTTTATTTTGATCAGATTTTTCAACTAAAAAAGTGGGATAAAGCTGATATTGCTTCCGATGTACAAGAATATTTACGTAGAATCAGTGACGGCCTTACTTTTCATTTAACAGCTCGAAACCTTCCTCGTTTAATTAGCGATATCACGTTGAATGAACTCGGATATGAATTGGAAAGTAAATTACTTAGCGGAGAAAACGTTAATAGCTACACCCCAGGCCATTACTATTCAATGAAAATTGTTGATATCCTCGATATTTATAGCCAAACACTTTATCTGGTTTGCCCGCAGCTCGACACTAGTTATATCGAAGAATTTAAGTCCCCTGTTACTTTTGGTAGTCAGCAAACGCCAGACCTGCCTCTGGTTAAATCCTTTTTTAAACAGCTTGACCAGCAAGTTCGGGGTAACCCTAACCCTTTTAAAACACTGAAATATTATTCAATTTGGCTATGGTACGTTTGCATGATTATGACATCTGCCCGACCAAATGAAGCCTTTCCCCCGAATCTCGATTATCTTGATCTCGACAACCGTTTGGTGGCTGTTGCAGATAAAGAGCAACGTTATTCGGGTACCATTGGGCGCTACCTGCCATTTAATAATTTTCTTCGAGATGAAATACAGTCTTATCTAAAATACTTAAAACAATTTCAGCACCTTATGAAGGCTTGTGCTAGCCAAGTTAAAACAGAACTAATTCAAGAAATTTTTGATGGTAAGCGCCCTTTCCTTTTAGGTTTTGGGCCTGAGGGATATATCCGAAATTTAGAACTTGCCGATATTGAAAAGAACAGTCCAGAAATAGGTTTGCAACGTAATTGGACTCGCCATTTCGCTCGCTATTTTTTTGCACAGCACTGCGATGAAGATATGCTGAATAGCATCTTTGGTCACGATGGCCCCATGCAGGAACTTTTTGATCGCTATTCGGGTTTTCAGGCTACTGATTACGATCATATTCGAGCAGCGCAAGACAAGCTGGTCGGAATCTTAAAGCTTAAAAGTATGTCTACATTTAATGGGTTCCTAATTGAATGAGTAAACATCCACACTCCCTCAAAAGAATAGAAAAGCATAGAAAAAACAAAGCATTTCTTCTGAACTTGTTTAGCGAGAAATGTACAGAGCTGACGCCTGAAAACTATTCGGAAATTTGTCGCCAAGTTGATAATCAGCTTTTAGAACACTGTAAGTCAAATATCCGTAGCTATCAGATGGCACGTATAGAGTTTGCTAAATATATTAAGCGCTTTAATCGCTTATCGAATCAAAACTATCCGGTGCCCGCCACTCCTGTGAGACATGAGAGAACTCTACCACAGCAGAATATTGAAACCTTAAAAAATGGTAAAAGGGTGACTCAATTTGCTAAAAATATGATTGCTTATTGGGCCAATAGCAATGACTTCAGCCCGACACAATCACTCGGCTTCTGTTTAATCAGTACCATATTATTCAATGGTATTTATAACAATACCGAAGTGCAGATATTTTTAAAAATTATTTTAAAAACACATAAATTTCAAAGTTTTTTAAACTTGAATCATCTAGTTTCACTAGAGATCCCAAATCGAAATTTTGGTAATCAACGTATAAATAACTCCGATTTTTCAGTTAGCTATACAAAAACATTTGTGTTAAACGATATTGTGAAATGCTGGATATACAGGCTCAAACATCAGGAATTTGATTTATTTTCAGATATTAATGATGCAGAACAAGTGATCAACACTTGCCTCATCGAATGCTTTCCTGAGGAAAAGGTACGTTATAAAGACCTGTTAAAATATGGTTTTTACTATACACAGTTCCTAAAAAACAGTGGCCTAGATCAAATATCAATTTGTATTTTAAAAAATGATATTTACAGCTCTAGTCCACTTGAAAAACAATTAGCAGCTTACTTTGTTCAGTTTGAACAAACGCATACCAATAACAATTATATTGAGAATACTTATGAAAACCGTCAGGCTCACTCTAAAGTCAAGATCACATTAGATATAGCAGAAACCTTAATAGGAATACGTCAAGCCATTCGTGCAAAAAATTATAAAGATCAACTCATAGAATTATATTCTAGAGAACTATCTCCAGCCTTAGAGCGTTTGCTGATATGGACTATTCTGCGCTCAAAATTAACAGAGGCACAACTGGACTGCCTAAATCAAATAATTCAGCAGCAGAAACGTTTTAAGCGCAAGCTTATACAAGCAGATTTTCAGCCTGTTAAGCAAAGTTCGCTAAATACCATGTTTTCACAATTTGCTGTTCATTGGCTGCAGGCAACGCAAGATAAAGATATTTCATCATTCTCAAATGCCGATTTTGAAGATATGTATGGAGAAATGATTTTATTAAAGAAAGAAACGACTCGAGCGACTATACAAAAACGCCTACAAGAATTCCATCACAAACAGACCTTATTCTTTAGTGCGCCCACCGTCGATTTAGATAATTTAATCCAGGTAAAAATTTGTAAAACTGCGCTGATCTCACCCCATCTTTTTCATAGCATGTTACAGCAGCTCGAAAACCATCAAGGTATTTCAGTTCGGGATAAAAATATATTTAATCTGATTTTTATCTTGGGATTTAGAGCTGGATTACGGATTAATGAAACATTAAATATCTTTGTACGGGATCTACTTATTACTGAAGATGCTGTGATGTTAACTATTCGCAATAATCGCAGTAAAAATCAAAAAAGTTATTCAGCTTACCGTAAGATTCCTCTTCATTATCTGCTTAAAGCAGACGAATTACACACATTCAAAACGTATATTAATAACAGAAAACGTCTTCTCAAAGAACAAGGAAAATCACTTGCACAACCGCTGTTCCTAAAACAGTCGTTGGAAGAAAGTCATGAAAATGAAGTGAACTCACTGCTCAAGCAACTGATTCAACCTATATTCGAAGAACATAGCTTTACTTATCATAGCTTGCGTCACTCTGCTTTTAATCATCTTTATCTCATTTTAAAGAACTCAGAACTTGCAGATGCATTTACTGACTACGACACTCATGAGCAAATACGCATTCGTTATGCTTTGCTACGAAATAGAAATACTCAACAGACTTGGTATGCCCTCTCGCATTTTGCCGGGCATCTGACACCTGAAACAACCTGTTCAAGCTATCTGCATTTAATGCATCTGGCGATCACTTATCAGCTGAATCAAATACAAAGCCCGCTTCCTAAAGAAGCGTACTTTAATATTCTGAAACATGATGACGATATTAAATATCCTGTGCAGCAACGTGCCATCAGGCAATTCTTATTTGATCAGCTCACTAAAGACCGTTACAGGCAACATGATCATCAATATCAACCAGAACAACAGAAATCGCCTGATTCACTGATGCTAGGAGCTCATGACTCAGAGATGACTTTTGAATTATTGCATCACATTCTTGCAGTAGAAAAAGAACAAGACCTTATGTTACCTGAAGCCATTCCTTTGCAAATCGCGCAAAAATTACGTGCTAGAGCCCAGCATTTGAAAACCTCCTGTGTAAACCAAAAAAAATCATCGAGGTTATTTACCACAGATTTTTTAAGGAAAACTCCGAATGCATTGGTCACCATGTTGCCAACCAATCAGGAGGAAAAAAAGGTCATTCAACATGTTCAGGAGCGTTATGCAAATGTACAAAGTAAATACAAAAAACAGCTTCATACGATTTACTCAATTTATCTTGAAAAAGTTCAGCCCAATTCAGCCCAGTTAATTTTTGAACTGAATGAAAAACGGCAACTGAAGAAACTTCTTTCTTTTATTCATAGCTTATTTCCCAAAAAATATCTTCATTTAGAACTCTCTCAGCAGAGCAAGACAGAGCTCAAAAAGACATTACAGGATTTAACATTACGGCCAGAAAACTTCAGCCTGAATGAAAATGAAAGGCGAATTAAGTTCTGCTTCAAGGGTAAAGATGCAAAAGCACTTGGGGTATTCAAGTTACTGATGTATCTCATGATAGTTTCTCATCCTTAAGCTGTTTGTAATAAAAATTTTAACTCTGAGAAACGATAATCAAATAGTATAAACTCTAGATATCAGCAACGTCTGAAACAGAGATCAGTCATGCATAAAACACCAGAAAAAATTGCAAAACAAAAAAAAGGTATTAGCTAAAGCTGTTTTATCATCTGCAAATCAACTTGGTTTGACACAGAGCCAGCTTGCTATCGTTCTCAATTTAGATTCAGTGGAAACTTTAAATTCGCTTGAGTTAGATCCCGATTCAAGTCAGGGAGAACTCGCAATTATTTTAATTCGTATTGCGATATCACTAGATGCTCTAACAGGTGGAGAGGCTAAATGGATGCAGCATTTTATGAAGTCACCAAATAAGCTAACCAAAGGCATTCCGATAAAACAGATTCAGACTACTCAGGGATTAGCTACTGTATTAAACGTAGTCGAAGGACTTCGGCTTCAGGGTAAATATTAAGAAATACAAAGCTTCATTACACAGAAAATTAAAAGTCATAATTTTGTCTAATAATTCAAATTCAAGGTATAAGAAGTTCCTCTTCTCAAGAGGTATACAACTGCCTCATTATTGAGAACTGTCATACATATATGGATTCTATTAACCTAATTCGAGGCTAAATTGAATCTTATAAGTTCAATTTAGCTATTCAAGAATCATTATAAAAGTTTGCTATATAGCGAACATTAACCATAATTAGTTAAAAGTTTGCTATATAGCTAACAAATTTCGGGAGAAAAAATGGCTACACGAGGTGAAATAGGTAAAGAAATACGTTTGGCAAGAAAAGGGTTAGGCTATACACAGAAAAGCCTTGCAGAAAAAACTCAAGTCAATAAAACAACAATTTCAGAGATGGAAAATGGCCATTTTACAGGTTCATTTGACATATTTGAACGTGTGCTTGATGGTGTTGGTTTACAATTCGAAGTGAATAAAAAAAATCATAAATTGCCGCAGTGGGATGAAATTGAAGAAATATTTTCAGAATATGATGAATAGATTGTGAATCGGTACCGAATAAGGTATCAGAAAAGGCAAAGCCCTGTCCATCAACCTCGTTGCTCCAGACCACTTGTGCCAGATATTCCAGATTGACCTGATAGCAAATCCCAGTTCCTCGCGACACCACGCGAAACTGATTGAGCTTAAAGCAAGTTGTTAGACGCTATTAGATTGTAAATGTCTAATTAGACTTCTTTAATCTAATAGGATCTAATCACCCAATAAAGCACCTTTTCACCGATCAACCGACACATTTTATAACTCCATTATTTTGTGGCTTAATAGCCATATCCAAACATAAGACCCAATATTATGGATTTAAGATTCAGAAAACCTGAAGAAGTTGTTGGATTATTATATGAGAGGCTTCGTAAAGAACGACTTTATCTGGAAATGACTCAGGCAGATGTTGCTGCACGTGCTGGTATTGGTGTGAATACAGTATCCAATCTAGAAGCAGGTCGAAATGTTTCATTTGAAAATTTAGTACGCGTTGCCATGGTCCTGGGCCGATTACAAGAATTAGAGGAACTCTTCAAACCTCATTTAAACAGTGTAGATGATATTCTTCGCTATGAGAGTAATACGGCTCGCCAACGTATCAAAAGGAAATAAATCCATGCTCGAAAAATTTAATGTTTACTACAATGGATGGGGTGAATATTGGCTTTAGGGTATACTGGTCTCCTCAACAGCAATCACAGGTCAACCATTAATTGCCTTTGAATACAGTGCTGAAGCGATCCGTAAAGGTTTAGAGCTTTCCTCTTTCCTCTTACCTACTTCCGTTAAAAGGTGACCCATTAAGAAAAAACTTTCCTACACAGCAAATGGGATTACCAAGTCATATATATGATGCATCACCCTATGGTTGGGTGTGCTCCAGAATTTTGGTGGTTATTCAGTCCATCATTACCTACATTCCAACTCTCTAGTTTTCCAACTAGCCCAGGTTATAATAATGACCACCCAAAATACGATTGATCTATTATGAACACCTCCAATGACCCTTTACACGGCAAAAAACTTGCTGACATTTTGGATGAATTATTGGATTACTACGGTGGCTTTGAAGGTTTAAGTCGTAAAATTGAAATTAGATGTTTTTGCATAGACCCAAGTGTTAAATCATCATTGCGATTCTTGCGTACCACACCATGGGCACGTGAAAAAGTAGAAAGCTTATATTTGTACGTCTTACGCCAAAAGGCAAAACAGAAACTGTAGTCCCAGGCAACACCCCTCTCATCATAAAATTTGAACCGTACCGGGTTTGTGGGAGACTTTTATTTAACTGATGTTACGTAGTAAGTGCATTTTGAGCATCTTCGCTACTACATGTTGTAGTTTATCTACTTCAGTGACCAAATCTTTCAGGCTTCGCGCAAAACGGTCCATGGAATGTACAACAACTTGATCGCCTTCCCTGACATAGTTCAACATTTCTTGAAATTTTGGTCGGTCGGTATTTCTGGACACCCCCAGTTCACGACTAATGGCTTTAATAGATTTACCTTGCTGATGAAGTATTTGGATTGTCACTGCTTGCTCCAAAGTTAACATGTTGAGCAGTCCAAAATGACCGCTATATTAACCAAGGGGGTCAGTTTTTAAATGCCATTAGGGGGTCATTTTTACACTGCCGCTAACAACATTGCTATGGATGCTAAAACCCTGCAAATACGTGCAGTACAACTCACCATAAATAATGTCAGTGATTCTCAAGTACTCGAAGATTTACTTGCTCAAATTCCCTTGGATGAACCAATTGATTCTGTTTATACAGATGGTGCTTATGACACAAAGCACTGCCGACAAGTCATTTTAGATCGAGATGCACATGCGATCATTCCACCTAGAAAGAATGCAAAGCCTTGGAAGGATCAGCAAGCGAGGTCTATAGAGCGGAATGAATTATTAAAGACAGTCAAACGGCTAGGCAGATCGCTTTGGAAAAAGTGGTCTGGTTATCACCGTCGAAGTTTGGTTGAAACCAAGATGCATTGCATCAAATTATTAGGCGATAAATTAACAGCGCGGAGTTTTCCAAGTCAGGTGAATGAGATCCATGCACGCATGGCAGTTTTGAATAAATTCACAGAATTAGGTCGCCCTCATACCCAAGTTGTCTCTTAAATTTGAGTAGCTTAAGGGAAATCAGCCTTTCAAACCTTTATGCAACAAAGCCGGCCGAAAGTATGTCAGGTATTTGAAATGCTGATTCAGGACGGTATCCTCAATAGTAATCAGGTTTTAAGTGGTTTACCCCATCCTTCGGGAGCCAATGCGGAGCGAATAGCGTATTTTCTCGGGAATAAGCCTAAAGAATTACTATCATCTAAAACGAATCCAGAGTTATTGGATAAAGCGAAAGCTGAAATCATTAAGAAACTTGAACGCCTGGAAATGTAGTGACTATCCATACAGGCATGGAACATGACTGTTCACGTAAAAAGCCCAATCTAGTGTGATCGGGCTTTTTGTTGTGTAATTATATGATTGATTTTAAATGAAAAATTAAAATAATTTCGTATAACGTGTATTATGTTAATTTTAGAAATATTTAATGATAACTTCATTATAAACTCAGTCATATTTTCTTAATTTATGAGCTACAATTCACGTTAAGAACCCAATATTTCATGAATTTTATAAAGGTAATCATAGTGATAGATCATATTTTTAATAAACATATAACTAATGACACCTTAATAAATGATGAAATGTGTCACTATAGTTTTGAAGAATTATCTGATAAAAATACATTCTACGCTAGCGGCCTAAATTTTGATTATCTACTTATATTAGTTAATAAAAAAAATAATGTTTATGTTGAAGAATTTACAATAGATCTCTTGCGAAAGTCATTATTGAAAATTTATCCGGTTTACCAGTGCAGCGATTAAGTTAATGCGTAAACCGAATCTTTTCCGTCTATTTCGATAGCGTTCACTTAATATTCTAAATGTCTT
>NZ_VPAO01000090.1:0-1791 GCF_013419235.1 Acinetobacter sp. YH12098 | reverse complement strand
GAGCAATGGCAGAAGAACCAAGAAAGCAAACGCCTAGAACTGGAACGCCAAGCGGAAATGAAGCGACAGCAAGAATTAGATAAACAACGAGCCGAACAAGCAAATCGTAAGGCATCACGAAATTTAGATAATGATGGATGGTCACGATGAGTAACCAAAATGATGATTTAGACCTAGATGATCAGTTATATATTCTATTGGCATCTATGAAGGAATACAGAGAAGCCATAGCAGACGATAATAAGCGATTAGAGACGTTTTACAGCAAAGTGGCTAGTGGGGTGCTGGAACAGAGTAAAAAGACCCTAAATAATGCAAACCAAGAGGCTACACGCGCCCTCCAAGGTCGTATTCAGGAGTTAGATAAAGCCACCGATAAATTGAACTACAGATTTATTGCCTTGTTGTGTGCAATTTTCCTCAGTCTGGTTCTGGTTTTTCTGTCTTTTATATTTTTATTCATTCCAAGTTTTGACGAGATCAAAGAACGTCGTGCAGAAGCAGCTTGGCTAGAACAAAGATATAACCTGGATATTAAAAACTGTAATGGTAAATCCTGTGTCCGGATTATGAAAAATGACTGTCACGGGCCACACAAAGATTATTGTGTGATTGACCCTAAATAGTACTTGTTAAAGCGGAGCTGCGAGCCAATAACCGTGCTGTGTACAAACATCTGGGGTAGATTGGAGTTTTGTTGAGTACATACCTCCACCAAGTCTGATTTCCTCACCTATAAAAACTTTATGGTTATTAAATTTATTGGTAATGCTGATCCTACCATCATTTGTATATTCTAATTCACTGCTGTTAGCCCAGATAATAAAAGGGCCATTATCGCTATTTAAACGAATACAGCCATGAGGATCTAAATGTAATTTGCCACCTGTCATTGAGAGCATATAAGTCTTTGTTTCAGGACTTTGCTTAATAAAAATTACAGATTTTACAGGTTCTATAGCACTAGAAACTAAGGCGGGCTTTGCCATACAAGCAGTCAGTACAGAAATGATGAAAAAACTTTGAGCTAAATTATATATTTTCATAGTTAACCAAGTTATGAGATGGGACAGTACTTTGCTTGGTTTCTTTCATTTTCCAATTTATACCGGTGTACGCAAAGTGGCTCGACTTTGCAATATGGCTAACGCCATATTGCAAAGCATCGAGCTAAATTTTAATTAAATACGTTTCAACGCCATGATATGGCGCACCATGTCGTTAATATGCTGTTTTGTTTCATTATCTTGAGAACTTAGCCAAGTTACAACATCCGCATCAAAAGCCTTTGCTTGAGCAATCGCATGGCGTTCTTGTAATTTTTTAACAAAATTTGGTTTTACTACTGGCGCATTGGTAGGGTCAAAATTTTTATAACGTTCTAATTCATTTTGCATGGTTATACCTCCGCTTTTGATTGTGCGATGGCTCAAAGGCAGTAATGATTCTTGCAACATCACCACGTTCAACCCAAACCACTGTTAGTAGTCTACCACGATTACTCAGACCGATTGATATTAGCCGTTGCTCATCGTAATGACCAAGATCGTCAAAGGACATCAGCTCTGGATCAAGAAAAACACTACATACCTCTTCAAAAGTAATTTCACGCCCTCGATAGACTAATTCCATTTTTTTATCGTGCCATTCAAATAGCAGACCGTAATACTCAATCAACGGCATCTTTAGCTTTTTCCTAGATTTACAACCTCTAAAAGTCTACTTAGAGGGTTTTACTTATTCAATAACTCATTAATTTAAATGGTTTCTAACATCCAAATTTCGTATAAC
>NZ_VPAO01000089.1:0-1937 GCF_013419235.1 Acinetobacter sp. YH12098 | reverse complement strand
TCGCTTCTTCACGTCCAAACGGTAAATAACCAATTTCATCGATAATCAGTAACTTTGGTCCCAGTACCGCACGTTGCATATAGGTTTTCAGTTTACCTTGCTGATAGGCTGTACTCAGTTGCAGCATTAAATCCGCTGCGGTAATGAACTTGATCTTAATGTTGTTCATGATGGCCTTATAGCCTAATGCCATAGATAAATGCGTTTTTCCTACTCCGCTAGCCCCCAGAAACACCACATTTTCTGCTCTAGCAATAAAGCTCAGATTGAACAGTTCAATCACCTGTGATTTAGGGGCCCCTAGGGCATAATTAAAATCATAGTCTTCCAGGGTTTTGACTTGAGGCAGGCCTGAGAGTTTCAGTTGCAAGATATTCCCTCAAGATCCTGATCTTTCCTGGATATCCCAACCTTAAAATTTCCTGGTAGAGCACGACAGCAGGAATCCATTCAGGATGAGCTGCGTTTACACGTTGGAGTAAATAGGGTTTATATGGGTCAAGGATACTTATTCTAGGCTGTATACGCTGATACTGAGGTGTGGTGTTTTGCCGTAAATATTTACGTACGGTATTTCTGGATAGCCCCAGTTCACGACTAATGGCTTTAATAGATTTACCTTGTTGATGAAGTATTTGGATTGTCACTGCTTGCTCCAAAGTTAACATGTTGAGCAGTCCAAAATGACCGCTATATTAACCAAGGGGGTCAGTTTTTAAATGCCATTAGGGGGTCATTTTTACACTGCCGCTAACAATGGGCCTGTATATTTCAGGTACTGCAATTGGCGGAATGGGTGGTCGTCTCATTGCAGGGGTATTGATTGATTATATTAGTTGGCAAAATGCCATGATGATTATTGGTATCATTAACCTATGTATAGCCACAGCATTCTTTTTATTACTTCCAGCATCTCAACATTTTCAAGCTTATCCCATTCGTTTCAACCGATTTTATGAATCTTTCGTTAAAAACTTAGCAGATCCAAAGCTGAGAATTTTATTCCTTCAAAGCTTTATCCTCATGGGATGTTTTGTCTCTATATTTAACTATATGAGCTACCACCTATTAGAAGAACCTTATCAACTTTCTCAAACTTGGATTGGGCTAATTTCCATAGCTTATTTGGCAGGAATATATAGTTCACCTCGGGCTGCAAGTTGGGGGAAACGCTTTGGGCGTGAAAAAGTTTTACCTGCAATGCTGATCATGATGTTGTTGGGGCTGTTGATTATGCTCATTCCGGCATTTTGGTCAGTCATTTTTGGACTGATTGTATTCACCTTTGCTTTTTTTGCAGCGCATTCCACGGCAAGTAGTTGGGTATCAGTTCAATCCCTGCAATACCGTGCCGTAGGTTCATCTTTATATTTATTTTGCTATTACTTAGGTTCTAGTATTTTGGGTAGCAGTAGTGGTTTGGTTTGGGAGATGTCTGGTTGGATTGGGTTGACGAGCTTTATTGCTGTTATCTTGATGATCGGTTTATTTTTAGCAATACATTTGAATAAATTAAAATAGAAATATGTGAATAAGCTATTATTTAATATTCGTTTTACATCTATTTTTTAATATAAATAACACTATAAAAATGGCTGAATTTACTATTTTTATGATTATACAACTTTGGTCTAATATTTCTTTTAAAAGGTGCCTCATAATAATGAAATACATCACAATATAATAAATAAAATATTTTTGGTTATCATTTTTAAAATCTAATATATTTTCAAGTTGTTGATATTTAACATTTATACGTATTGTTCGTATTTTTTTGCATTTATTTTTAGTTGGAATTATATATAGATCAATATTAGATCTCTTTCATAAATCAAAAAACGATCTTCTTTTTGGTTAATATTTGCACTCCGGATTTCTTAGCATTCGTGCATAATCTGCGGATGAAATACATCGATTCAAACAAGCTTTCTGATCCT
>NZ_VPAO01000088.1:0-2001 GCF_013419235.1 Acinetobacter sp. YH12098 | reverse complement strand
AGAGGAATTGCCACAAGATACGATAAGCTAAAACGTAACTATCAAAGCGCTGTTGCTTTAGCTTGTATATTTATATGGTTGCCTCTTTAGCTCAATTTATCGGCTGTAAATGTCAACACACCCTAATTTTATTATGGGTTATCTTGATCAATTGATACAGGATTGTCTGCAGGCACAGCAGACTAAAGCTGAGCGTATATTTGAGTTTTCAAGTTTTGATGATCTTGCTCTACACGCACATTATATTTATGTGATAGAGCAAGTTGGTGGCGATATACAGCAGACATATCAGGACTATGCTGCATTTAAGGCATTGAAAACCCATACTTGCGCCAAGTTAAATCAACCCAATCACATTCTGTATGTCGGATCATCACGGACAGGTATAAAGAATCGTTTAAAACAACATTTAGGTTTTGGGCCTAAACGAACCTATGCCTTGCATTTGTCGCAGTGGTTTCAGGGCAAATATCGCATCACACTACATCAGTATCCTTTAACCACGAGTGCAAGCATCTTACAGTTACTGGAGGATGATTTGTCTCATTCATTAGCACCAGCCTTTGGTAAATTGGGGACCAATAATCGTTAGGGTTAGACCTGATCGGCCAAAGTCGATTGACAGCGAATTAGTCAGTTGTTATTTTGCCGACATTCTCCCAGTACACAGTCTATCCATGCCTTTAGATCCCAACTTTGTCTATGCGCCGCCTCAAGGTCCTCTACGTATTTTGTATGAAGATGCAGACTTGGTTGTTATCGAAAAACCGGCGGAATTGTTGTCGGTTCCGGGACGTTTGCCTGAGCATCATGACAGTGCCTACCTTCGTGTTTTGGAGCAGTATCCTGCTGCAAAAATTACCCATCGTTTAGACATGGCAACATCAGGCATTTTGATGTTTGCGAAACACCGCGATGCAGAAGTGGCAGTGAGTAAAATGTTCCAAGCGCGGACGGTTCAAAAGCAATATGTGGCTTTAGTTCAGGGCAAACTTGAAGGTGAGGGCAGTGTTGAAGTGCCCCTCATTACGGACTGGGAAAATCGCCCACGTCAGATGGTGCATTTTGAATTGGGCAAACCCTCAAAAACCTTGTATCAAGCCATTAGCTATGACGCAAGCAAGGACATTAGCCGAGTATTATTAACACCAGTGACAGGGCGTTCTCATCAGCTACGTGTACACATGATGCATATTGGGCACCCAATTACAGGGGATCAACTGTATCACCCGAATGCAAAACAGAGCTCACTCGGACGGATGGCGTTACATGCTTGCGATCTGGCATTTACCCAGCCTTTAACTCAACAAGCTGTTCATATTCATTGTGCGGCAGAATTTTAAAGCATATTCATGTGAATGCTCATTGTTCATAAAAACTGCTGCATTGAATTAAAACCTTTGGGACTCGTAAAAAGCGCAGAATATCTACAGCTTTAAATAGGTTTTTCTGCTTAAAAATGATTCATGATATACACTATATCCCCAATTCTGGGGATATATAAATAATTTAAATATCTCTATAAAGTATGTGAAAAATTTAGAAAGATTGATATTAAATTTCTTTGTAGCTTTTAGTAAATAAACGCCATTTTTAAGGTTTTATTATATTTTCTAATGAATATTGAATGATTACTTTTTTAATATAAAAATATTTTATTAAAATGATTTAAAACAGCATTTTAGTTAAATTGTGTGTAAGTGTGTATTTGGTCAGATAAATACAGTTTTTTGCATTTATTCTGCTAATATGAAATAAATTATTGATTTTAATTTTTATAAATTAGGTTTGTTTTGGGGAATAAACTTAAATTATTGAAGCTTATTTTGAGGATTGGCAAATGATCAATATTGCTTTAATCGTCCTTATCATCCTAAGTTGACAAAAATAACTAATCATGCGAAAAGGTTTTTTTAGTTAACAGATGTTCACACATGCCTCGGATTGTTTCTGTACCACTTAGTTTAGAACAGCGAGAACGACTCATTTTTCTGGCCAAAC
>NZ_VPAO01000087.1:0-2125 GCF_013419235.1 Acinetobacter sp. YH12098 | reverse complement strand
ACAACTGTTTGGGTGTTGTATAGTCAAGCCTCACGAGCAATTAGTATTGGTCAGCTTCATGCGTCACCGCACTTCCACATCCAACCTATCAACGTCGTAGTCTTCAACGGCTCTTTAGTGGACATAAAGTCCAAGGGAAATCTTATCTTGAGGTAGGCTTCCCGCTTAGATGCTTTCAGCGGTTATCCCTTCCGAACATAGCTACCCGGCGATGCGACTGGCGTCACAACCGGTACACCAGAGGTTCGTCCACTCTGGTCCTCTCGTACTAGGAGCAGATCCTCTCAAATTTCCAGCGCCCACGGTAGATAGGGACCGAACTGTCTCACGACGTTCTAAACCCAGCTCGCGTACCTCTTTAAATGGCGAACAGCCATACCCTTGGGACCTGCTTCAGCCCCAGGATGAGATGAGCCGACATCGAGGTGCCAAACACCGCCGTCGATATGAACTCTTGGGCGGTATCAGCCTGTTATCCCCAGAGTACCTTTTATCCGTTGAGCGATGGCCCTTCCATACAGAACCACCGGATCACTAAGACCTACTTTCGTACCTGCTCGACTTGTGGGTCTCGCAGTTAAGCGCGCTTTTGCCTTTATACTCTACGCGTGATTTCCGACCACGCTGAGCGCACCTTCGTACTCCTCCGTTACTCTTTAGGAGGAGACCGCCCCAGTCAAACTACCCACCAGACATGGTCCTCGTCCCGGATAACGGGACAGAGTTAGAACCTCAATATTACCAGGGTGGTATTTCAAGATTGGCTCCATCGCAACTAGCGTCGCGACTTCAAAGCCTCCCACCTATCCTACACAAGTAAGATCAAAGTTCAATGTCAAGCTGCAGTAAAGGTTCACGGGGTCTTTCCGTCTAGCCGCGGGTACACCGCATCTTCACGGCGATTTCGATTTCACTGAGCCTCTGCTGGAGACAGCGCCCCCATCATTATGCCATTCGTGCAGGTCGGAACTTACCCGACAAGGAATTTCGCTACCTTAGGACCGTTATAGTTACGGCCGCCGTTTACTGGGGCTTCGATCAAGAGCTTCGCTTACGCTAACCCCATCAATTAACCTTCCAGCACCGGGCAGGCATCACACCCTATACGTCCACTTTCGTGTTTGCAGAGTGCTATGTTTTTAATAAACAGTTGCAGGGGCCTGGTTTCTGTGGCTGCTCTCAGCTCAGGAAGCAAGTTCCATCACCAAAAGCAGCGTACCTTCTCCCGAAGTTACGGTACCATTTTGCCTAGTTCCTTCAGCAGAGTTCTCTCAAGCGCTTTGGTCTACTCGACCTGACCACCTGTGTCGGTTTCGGGTACGATTCCAGTGTAACTGAAGCTTAGAGACTTTTCCTGGAAGTATGGTATCAGCCACTTCACTGTACAAGTACAGCTTGCTGTCAGATCTCAGCATAGAGTACCCCGGATTTGCCTAAGATACATGCCTACTTCCTTTCACCTGGACAACCAACGCCAGGCTGACTTAACCTTCTCCGTCCTCTCATCGCATTACACTGAAGTATTGGAATATTAACCAATTTCCCATCGACTACGCCTCTCGGCCTCGCCTTAGGGGTCGACTCACCCAGCCCCGATTAACGTTGGACTGGAACCCTTGGTCTTTCAGCGAACGGGTTTTTCACCCGTTTTGTCGTTACTCACGTCAGCATTCGCACTTCTGATACCTCCAGCAGACTTCTCAATCCACCTTCATCGGCTTACAGAACGCTCCCCTACCACTTACACTAATGTGTAAATCCGCAGCTTCGGCATATAGTTTTAGCCCCGTTACATCTTCCGCGCAGGCCGACTCGACTAGTGAGCTATTACGCTTTCTTTAAAGGGTGGCTGCTTCTAAGCCAACCTCCTAGCTGTCTATGCCTTCCCACATCGTTTCCCACTTAACTATAATTTTGGGGCCTTAGCTGGCGGTCTGGATTGTTTTCCTCTTGACTACGGACGTTAGCACCCGCAGTCTGTCTCCCGGATAGTACTCATTGGTATTCGGAGTTTGCATCGGTTTGGTAAGTCGGGATGACCCCCTAGCCGAAACAGTGCTCTACCCCCAATGGTATTCGTCCGAGGCGCTACCTAAATAGCTTTCGGGGAGAACCAGCTATCACC
>NZ_VPAO01000086.1:0-2180 GCF_013419235.1 Acinetobacter sp. YH12098 | reverse complement strand
GTAAATTTTCAGCGTTGCTGGCTCCCCGTCAGCCGGATTGGGTTGCATCGCAGGGGTGTCGAAAGAGTCAACTGCGGTCCAAAGCTGTTGGACTTGGGTGAAAAGGGCGTTTATTCTTCCTATACGTGAACCGCATCCTACGGAATGAGTAACCCTTGCCCTATTGTGAGTAGAACGTCGTATAATTCAAACGAAAGCAGTTAATAGGTATGAAATATCACAGCACAAAAGAGCGACAGGACATGTTTAGATGATGTTATTATAAAATAATAACATCATGGATGAATAAAAAATAATTTTCTATCTTTACAACTATGTTATACTTCTATGATAAGGCTATGATGGCAAAGCCTTGGTTTTCCTAATCAAATAGTCGCCGAGATGGCTTCAATGCGACAGTAGGTCTACTGTCTCACAATTAATTCATGTATCAGATTTTTGTTCCCTGATGGGAAGTGTTATCCATACGAAAAGAATATGGGTAAAGTGTTACACCTGTATATGACATTCAGAATGTCCTGTCGGGGGAACTGGTACCAATTTAATAAAAGAAAACAGTATAGAAATGACAATCGAAGATATGCAAACATTAGCCCTAGAGCATGGGCTGAGAATTTCGGAAGAGATGAGCGTCAATGAGATGGGCATCGACTTTAGAGTTGCCTTTGTAAAGGAAGTAAACGGTGAGAACTGGGTACTCCGTATACCTCGAAGAAGCGATATGCTTGAACAAATCGAAAATGAAAGTAGAATATTGGATTTAGCCAAAAGAAACCTGTCGATCAATGTCCCTGATTGGAAAATTGTATCGGAGCGCCTAATAGCCTACCCTTTACTGGAGGATGCGCCTGCTCTGACATTCGATGCGATAACACATGAGGTTTCTTGGAACATAGATCGCGATAGCATAGCTTATGTGGAGTCTCTGGCAAAATCATTGGCCGAATTACATCGTATTACAGCTGACGATGTGAGAAAGAGCAACTTGAAAATAATGACTCCAAGTGAATTGAGGACCGAAATAGCTGACCGTATCCACTTGGTGAAATCTGAGATAGGTATCAGCGAGCCGTTGGAAAACAGATACCGTAGATGGTTGGACAATGACCCTTTGTGGCCTGAATTCACTTGTTTCATCCATGGCGATCTCTATGCAGGGCATGTCTTAACCTCGAAGGAAGGTAAGACCTCTGGTATCATAGATTGGTCTACTGCGCATATGGGTGATCCTGCACTGGACTTTTCTGGTCACGTATCGGTTTTTGGAGAGGATAGCCTGAAGAGTTTGATAACGGAGTATGCTAAACAAGGCGGAACGATATGGGATAGGCTCTACGAACAATCTATAGAGAGGGCTGCTGCAGCTCCATTAGCATATGGCGCTTTTGCGGTAGAGTGCAACGACGATAATCATATCAATGCCGCCAGAGCAGCCTTAGGTATTGTTCAATAAAATGATGTGAGGATACTTTTTTAAATGCTAAAATAGGAGTTCGATTGGTGCCACTTAAGAGTATCATTGATTTCTATTTTAGCCAGTATCCTCCACTTTTAGGAGCTCCTCGAAACTCGATTTTATGATCATCTCTTAAGATTTTGAGCCACCGCTCTACTATCTTGACAGGAACTAATAGCTCGTTTACTAAAAATGGTGCACGCTTTCCTGGATTAGTTCTTATCTGATTAAATAGTAGATTTACTCCCTCACTTACTCCCTCATTAGATTCGAAAAGTAGCTTTGATGAGACAATAACTCGAAAACCGTGCTGGAAATTTTCAAAGACAGGGGGACGCAGACCATAGGATGCGAAGCCTTCTTGGATTCGTTTGATGCCTGACCCATATTTTTCAATAAAATGCGCTTCTTTGAACGTGGCAGATATCCTTTTATTGCGCGCCCATGGCGAGTAATCTTCACGAAGAAGCTGATCAATCGTTAAGTTATCAGCTAAACCACCTGGATTGAAAAACTCTATGGAATTGTAATACACCCTGATTATGGAATCGGCAAATTAATTTGGACTTGGGTGAAAAGGGCGTTTATTCTTCCTATTACGTTGTCGGCAGCGGGCCAAAAAGGAATACGTCCATGCCCATCGAGGTGAAACCGGCTGTGAGCGCGGGTTCAAGCATATAGCCCGACAGGCGCGTATCCTTGCCGATCACGACACGATGGCGGT
>NZ_VPAO01000085.1:0-2271 GCF_013419235.1 Acinetobacter sp. YH12098 | reverse complement strand
AGTATTTGGATTGTCACTGCTTGCTCCAAAGTTAACATGTTGAGCAGTCCAAAATGACCGCTATATTAACCAAGGGGGTCAGTTTTTAAATGCCATTAGGGGGTCATTTTTACACTGCCGCTAACAAAAGCAGCTAAGTACAACCAACCTTCAGCTGTCCATATTTATGTAATATCACTTGACCATGCAAGATTAGGTTTGGTCATTAAAAACTCTTGTTTGAGTAAATTGTCATAGATCGCTCGATTATGATCACTGTTCGTCGTTCTTTTAAAACACCTATGGCGCTTACAATACAGCTGATTTAGCCTTTTTATACAACGGACTGCATACTCGCTAATTGGGATGCCTTGTGACTGTAAATACCTCGTTAAGCGAATATGACTATAACTTTCTTTAGTTTCTTGATGAGCTATTTTGACTAAGATCGTCTGCTGATTTCTTTGAACAACTCTTTTGCTCATGCCTCGTTTTAACCAGTCATAAAAATTTGAAATTGAAACTTTGAGCAGTCTAGCCATCATCGTTGTTGGATAGGTGTTTTTGTTCTCTTTCATGTAATCGTACCTTACTGATGGTCCTTGGCAAAGTACGCTGCTGCTTTTTTTAGAAATTCTCTTTCCATTTCCGCAGTTTTGAGTTGCTGTTTGAGTTTCTTATTTTCTTCGAGTAGAGCAACGAGATCAGGCGAATATTGTTGTGTGCCTATAATGTTCCAGCTTTTGCTTTGTTGTACCAATTTGAAAGGGTCTGCATTGAAATACCAAGCTGTCGAGCAGTTTCAGAGACATTTCCTTTATTTGATTCAATAGCTTTAATTGCTTCAGCTTTGAATTCCACTGTATAAATCTTTTGTTTTTTGCTCATGGTAAACTCCTAATGAGTATGTGTAGTTTACCAAGTTAAAGTCTCCGTTTTTATCAGCACTCATCAAAAGAACATTCTACTCATAAAGCTACAAGGGTTTGGACTGATAAAGACATTAGTATCGTTGTTAATAATAAATAATTGGAAATTTATTTATGTTGGAATTTAAGTTTAATCGTAGACAACAATTTTTAGATGAAAGTTACTATAAGTCTACGAGGAGTGAACTTGTCAGTGCTATAGAAAGTTTTCTAAGTGAATCAAATAATGATGAAGATATCGAAGCAGGATGGGTCGACTCTTATTCGATAGCATCTAGGTATCAGTTTGATTTGTTTATTTTGGATTATACTGCTGGTAAACCAATTGAATATTTACGTTTAGAATTCGATAAAGTAATTGAATTATTCAAGGTACTTTCTATAAAACAAAGAGCCTATTATAAAGATAATAATTTTAGTGTTTTTGATATTGAAATTTTAGATGACTATTGTGTATATGTATGGATTATCAGCCTTTGTTATTTATTAAAAAGAACTGACTTACTACCATTGGTAGCTAACTTTGTTGATGGAGAGGATCAAGAAAATGGAGGAAAAGATTGGATTGTAGAGGAATTTTTGGCTTTTAATGACGATAACCGTTTTGATTGTTCAGATGTCCTTTTTTCAAATCCTTATTTTGAGTTATCCAATGCATTTGTGACTCAAGATAATAAAGTTTCATTTAAGCATTTAAACAAATTTTTTAAAAAATGGTATAAAGATTTATCTGGAGCTCCATGGTATGATACCCATAAATCAGAGGGTGGATATTATGGGTATTGGGCTTTTGAAGCAACTTGCGCTGTTATTCTATTAGAAATAGAAAATGATAAAGAATTTCATGAATATCTCTATTATCCAAAAGACTTAATAGAGTTCTATCGTACATTTAAACCTAGTAGTGCTGAAATTGACCTCCTAACTAAATATCAAAAAATATCAATTCAAGCAGGTGAAAAATGTCCTCAATCAGGTTATTGGTTCACTGTAGCTAAGGAAAACACTCGTAAATACTTTAAACAAGGGGAAATTTTCCCTGATTTTGAAAGTGATTGGGGAGATGTATATTGGCAGTTTGACGGTGAAGAATAAGTGAAAATATGCCTTTCTTGGTAGTTTTTGAGCATAAAATGGATTTAGTTAATATAAAAAGACAACAATTTCTGACACCTCAAATGTACGAAACATTAAAGGCGGAAACTCTGAACACTATTGAAACTTTTAATGTAAATCGGCTTTGTTGCACAAACCTATCGTTAAGGGCTTATTCCACAATATAATTTTCAAATGAATAAGCCCACACCTAAAATTTACCGTACTCTCAATTGGTCTACATACAACCGCGCACTTATTAATCGTG
>NZ_VPAO01000084.1:0-2277 GCF_013419235.1 Acinetobacter sp. YH12098 | reverse complement strand
CAAGTAACTTGGACCAGTGTTGATCATTTAGCATTGTTCGAGGCATAGCGAGTGTAAAATTGGGTTTGGCGATTTAATTTTACTATCTCGCTATTTTTTTAATCAACAAATGTCAACAGACCCTAATGACTGTTCCTATCGCTGTAAGTTCAACATCCTTTGGGATTGGGCGACACATTTTTATATTTAAGTCGATGGTGCCATAACCTACACCTGCCTCTAATAACGTGTGAATGGCACAACCTGTAACTGTATCTAAGACTGTTGCTGCAAAGCCACCATGCACACCACCAAGTGGATTTAAATGGCGCTGATCGGCTTTTACAACAAACTCTACATTACCTTGCTCAATCTTTTTGGGTTGCATTGGAATAATTTCACTAATGCTTGCAGGTGGAATTTGGCCTTGCATCATTGCCTTTAAAATTTCGAGTCCAGTCATTTCTTTGATGTTCATTGGTATATCTCTGGATATGTTAGTTTTGTGGTTATTTTGGGTTCTAAAATGAAACTTATTTAAATAACATAGCTGAAAAGGTAAAAAGAATGCAAACCAAAGATTTAAATATGAAGGTTAGTTTTAGGTTTTATCGTTTGGCTTTTTAATATTTAAGTCGATTTGAAGGGAGTCAAATGGGCTGGATGAGCTTTGTTATTTAGTTTGAACCGCGAAAAAAATTGATCAAAAGCATGTTGAAGTGAAGAGTATTAATTTATTCTTTTGATGAGTATAAAAAACCCGCGATATTCGCGGGTTTTTTAAATCTAGCTTTTTAAAAGCAGATTATTTTTCAGCAGCAATTGAAGCAATCGCAGCGTCTACGCCTTCGATTGAGTCAGCAGCTTTCTTGATACGTGCAAGTGCATCTACAAGAACTTCGTCTGCAGTTGCATAAGAAATACGCATATAACCACCTAGACCGAACGCATCACCAGGAACTACTGCAACACCAGTTTCTTCCAATAACCATGCAGAGAATTCTGTGCAAGATTTTAAACCTTTTGCACGAATTAATGGACGGATGTTTGCGTATGCATAGAATGCACCATCAGCAGGAAGGCAAGTAATACCGTTGATGTCGTTCAAGCCTTTTACAACTAAGTCGTGACGACGTTTGAATGCTTCAATCATTGGCTCAAGAACGTCTTGAGGGCCATTCAATGCAGCTTCAGCAGCAACTTGTGAAATAGAAGTTGGGTTTGAAGTTGATTGAGATTGGATTTTTTTCATCGCACCGATCAGTTTAGCAGGGCCCGCTGCGTAGCCAATACGCCAGCCAGTCATTGCATAAGCTTTAGATACACCGTTAAGAACGATTACGCGATCGTAAAGGTCTGGTGCAACTGTTGCGATGTTATAGAATTCGTCGTCCCAACGGATTGGTTCGTACATGTCATCAGAAGCAACTAAAACTTCAGGGTATTTACGTAGAACTTCAGCTAAAGCAAGTAATTCTTCTTTAGTGTAGATCATACCTGTTGGGTTAGAAGGGCTGTTTAGAACCACTAAACGAGTTTTGTCAGTGATTGCAGCTTCTAATTGAGCAGGCGTAATTTTGAAACGTTGGTCTTCACCACATTTCACGATTACAGGAGTACCTTCAGCAATGATCACCATGTCTGGGTAGCTTACCCAGTAAGGAGCAGGGATAATTACTTCGTCACCTTTGTTTAACAAAGCAAGTGCCAAGTTAAAGAAAGATTGTTTACCACCACAAGAAACCAAGATTTGGTTTGCAGCGTAATCAAGGTTATTGTCGCGTTTTAATTTAGCAATAATTGCTTTTTTAAGACCTGGAGTACCGTCAACAGCTGTATATTTAGTGAAGCCATTGTTGATAGCAGCAATTGCAGCATCTTTGATGTGTTGTGGGGTATCGAAATCCGGTTCACCTGCGCCTAAACCAATTACGTTTTTACCAGCAGCTTTCAATTCAGCAGCTTTGTTAGTAACAGCAAGTGTAGGGGACGGTTTGATGCTATTTACACGATCAGACAGACGTACGTCCACGGCAGTATTCCTTCTTATAGGGATTAAAAAATAAAAAGCACACTATCTTAGCTTAAATGCACAGTAATGGGGAGTGGCAAAATCAACAATGTGCAAAAAAGTGTGATATTCCATCCTAACCCTATAATTAAGAAAATTTACATTAGATCTCTTTCATAAATCAAAAAACGATCTTCTTTTTGGTTAATATTTGCACTCCGGATTTCTTAGCATTCGTGCATAATCTGCGGATGAAATACATCGATTCAAACAAGCTTTCTGATCCT
>NZ_VPAO01000083.1:0-2290 GCF_013419235.1 Acinetobacter sp. YH12098 | reverse complement strand
AAGTAACTTGGACCAGTGTTGATCATTTAGCATTGTTCGAGGCATAGCGAGTGTAAAATTGGGTTTGGCGATTTAATTTTACTATCTCGCTATTTTTTTAATCAACAAATGTCAACAGACCCTAATAATAAATCAATAACTTAATATAATAAATCAGGAACATCATGATGGTTTCTTTGAGCTTGCAGCAATTGTCCAAATCTTTTGCGGGAAAATGTATATTTTCAAATCTAAATTTAGAGTTAAACGAATTCGGAATTGTCGCTGTTGTTGCTGAGAATGGAGTAGGGAAGTCCACCTTACTTGCGATGATTGCTGGGATGCTGGATTTCGATGCAGGCAATATTTTGATTAATGATCAGCCATATGCCCCTCATAACAATGAATACAAGAAACTTGTGGCCTATGTGCCAGATAAAAGCCCTATTTATGATTTTTTACAAGGGCAGGAGTTTCTGAATTTAATGTGTGATATTCGAGGGATAGCGCATGAGCAGTATCAAATATTCATTGAAAAATTTAAATTAGAACACTATTTAGCCACGCCGTTTGCTGACATGTCTTTTGGCACAACCAAAAAGTTTTTATTGGTTGCAGCCTTAATGACTTCGGCACCTTTACTGATTTTGGATGAACCGAGCAATGGCTTAGATCAAAATGCCTTGGCTGAATTAACAAGTATACTTTTACAGCAGAGCCAATCGAAATTGATTCTATTGTCTTGTCATGATCATGTATTTAGAGACAGTCTTGCAGCAAAAATCATTGAGCTAGATCGGCTAAAGTCCAATGAGCAGGCGGCATGAATAAACAAAGACATGTTGGGCAGCGAACAATTATAAAAACGCTTTTGAAATACCGATGGACATTTTATGTCAAAACCACAGCAGACGCTGTTGCACGGCAAAAGCATTTACTTATTTTAGTCACATTAATTCTCGGGCCAATGATATTCGGACTGCTCTTATCATTAGTACAGCCCATTATTGATTTGGTTTATTGCAAATCATTAATCACGAATTTGTTTCTTTGGACTGGCTTTCTTGCCTTAAATGTATTTTGGTGTTCAATACAGCGTAAAGCTTTGAGCGGTGGAGAAGGGTATCGCTATCTAGCGCTATTGCCCATCACACTCAAAAGTCGCTTTGCAGTGGAAATCAAATTTTTAGGCAGTTTAAGCTTTTTTTTGATACTGCCATTTGTTTTAGCGCTTCTATATGTTTGGGTTGAGTATGAACTTTTGGCTTCCATTGGTATTAGTGTATTGATGCTTCTTTGGATCTTTAATTTATTAATCATACAAATCCTGTTTTTACAACAGAATCAATATTTCGGCTTAGTCTGCCTTTTGACATATTTGCCCATTTTGAGCCTAGCTATATTGGACGCTCAACTCGTTGCGGTGTTGTTATCTACTTGCATATGTATAGCTGCGATAAAATTTTGGCTGCTCGGTAGGAAATCAAAACCAATAAAGCTACAGGTACCTAGCGTATTTGTGATACAGAAATATAGCCCACTCTGGCTCAATCAGAATAAACTCATTATTCGTCAGGCATTTCATAAAAGATTTCTAACCCATCGTATTGTTAGTATTGGTATTTCGGTTACAGCGGTCGTGATTTTGTATTGGTTCGCCACGCAGGCGGATACTTGGAACATCATGAGCCTTGATTTCACTGCTTCACAATTATTCCAATTGATGTGTGCCATCTATATTGCACTGAGTTTATTCAATCTAGGCGTGATAAAAATGGACTTAAAATCAAATTTTGAATCTGCAGAGCGATTCTGGATCATTCAAGGATTCACACTATGGCAGCTCAGAAAATACGAATACTGTTTTTTATTGATAATTGGCTTAATGATGAGTGTGCCAGTTTTGCTGTGGCTACTGCTGAAAGGTGGATTTGTTGATGTGCTATTGATGGTTACATTATTTGGTATCGCCATTCCATTTATTCAATGGCTGTATAGAAAACCTGAAGAAGTGCACGGTGTTATGCTAGTTTTAATGTTTATCTTATGGGTGCCTTTGGCGTATTGCATGCTTTCTGTACGCTAAAAACACTTTTTTAAGTAAAAAACACTGATTTAGTAGAATAAATAAACAAACGTAATGAAAAATTAAAAATAAATGGAAAAGGGTGTTGCGTTGGATCGGAAATGCTGTAGAATGCACATCCATCGGCGGTGATGAAGATTAAAACTTCTGATAAAACAATGACTTGGTTGAATTGATTAAGTTGGGTTTTATTTGATAAGTTTAAAAATAATTTGAATTACTGGT
>NZ_VPAO01000082.1:0-2561 GCF_013419235.1 Acinetobacter sp. YH12098 | reverse complement strand
AATACTCAATCAACGGCATCTTTAGCTTTTTCCTAGATTTACAACCTCTAAAAGTCTACTTAGAGGGTTTTACTTATTCAATAACTCATTAATTTAAATGGTTTCTAACATCCAAATTTCGTATAACAGCCATTATGTTAAATAGACTCAAAATTAGTGGAAGTTTTGCGATAGTTACTCTATTGATTAGCATTCCAAGCTTTTAATAAACGCCAAATATTTCGATCTACAGCTTTCCAATCTTTTAATGATTCATAAGGCATTCTCCATTCTATATTCACGTTAGGATAGAGAGGTGTTTCAGATTTTGTGGTTATTACGATTTGGTCTGTAAGATTACGAGTAATTTTCATTAAAAATTCAGAATGGTATGGATCTGATGCATGACCTAAACAATGATAAGAAATATCAGAATCCAAATTTATTGAATAGCATTCTAAATCAAATTTTTTAAATGAATCTTCATATTTTACAAATTTATGTGATGTTAAATAGTTTATCCACTCTCTTGGTGTTCGTTTATATTTAAAAGATATGGGATCAAGTGTACTGAAATTTTGTAGATGTACTTTTACTTGATCTTGATAACTCCTATCATAAAAGTTATTAATTTTTATATTCTTAGCATTATTCAAAAGTAGATTAAATTGCATAGGCTTTTGAAAATCGGCAACGTTCTCAATTTTATCATCGTCATTTAGTATTTCTACTGTAGGAATGAAGTTAATAGAAAACTGCCCAAGAAAAGGGTTACTTAAAACTATGCCTTGCTCAATATTCTTTTTATCACCTACAACTGTTTTTATAATTAAATCCGATGAAATCCCCCAAGTCACTAAATCCCCTGATTTTGATATATCTTTATAATATTCGATATCCGATTTTTCTGATAAAGATTTAGACCTAGGTTCTGAAGAGTCAGTACATCCACATATAGCAGTGAAATGTATTAAAATAATAAAAGTTCTGATGGAATTCATAATGAAAGTCTTCTATTTATTAAATTTCCCTAAAATTAACATAATACACGTTATACGAAGTTGAAAAAGGGAGCTTAAAGCTCCCTTTTTTACTAGTTTTTTTTAAATTGCTAAGCGTAAATTCAGTGCTTTTACGACTTTAATAACAGTATCAAAGCTTGGATTTACATCGCCAGAAAGTGCTTTATAAAGACTTTCTCGACCTAAACCAGTGTCTCTTGATAATTGAGCCATTCCTTTAGCTTTAGCAATATTACCTAAAGCTTTTGCAATGAATGCCGCATCACCATTAGATTCATCGATACAGGCTTGTAGGTAAGCTTGCATATCTTCTTCTGTTTTAAGATGTTCAGCACTGTCCCATTTACGAAGTTTGATAGCCATTTACAGCTCCTCCTCTAAATCTTGTGCTAATTGTAGGGCAAGTTTTATATCTTTACTTTGCGTAGACTTGTCTCCGCCTGCTAAAAGAATAACGACCCTTTGCCCTTGCTTACAGTAATAGATCCTGTAGCCAGGTCCAAAGAAGAAACGTAATTCAGAAACACCTTCACCTACTGGTTCAGTATCTCCAAAGTTTCCATCTTCAACCCGATCAATTCGGACTTGTATACGTCTTTTTGCCTGCTGGTCTTTTAACTTAGTAAACCAGTCATCAAAGACTTCAGTGGTATATATTGAGTACATAAGAGTAATGTATCCTATAGGATACATTCATGCAAGAAATAAACTTGAATGTATGGGGCTACAACAGAATTTCGTATAACCGCCATTATGTTAAATGTATAACTTTATAAAGTGTTAATTTTAAAGTCTTCCAATGTTTTGCCTTTTTCTTCTAATAAATTATGAACAAACTCAGGCTCTAATTTCAGCATCAGTTCAATAGCATCATGGATTTTCCAAAATTGTAATTCAGGATGATCTATTATTTGGATTAAATGGTTTTTAATTAAAGGAATATATTCATCGTATTTTTCATCATCAATTAACCAAAATAAGCGACTAATATCAAATGGTTCTGTATTAGATATTTCTATAATCTTTTGTATAGGATGAAATATTTTTATTCTAGCCTGCTCACCAAATCCTAGATCAGCTTGGAATGCCCAATAACGAACAAAAGCGCTAAGTACATGCTGAAGTGTATCATCATAACCATGTAAACGATGATCTATATAACCATCTAATTTATTTTCATTTAATAAATTTACTAATGCATCAAAACCAGAGGATTGTCCCCAATTAGTCAGAAGTTTTGCTGCCTTAAATACAATATTTTCATCAGAAGAATTTAATAAATTTATGACTTGTTCTATACGATCTTCAGGAATATCTTCTGGATCTAAATCTGTTGCATCACATGCGTAATCTGCATGAGTAGGAACGTCATGCAGTAATACAGAAATTTCTTTATTCATTAAGTCACTCATTAATAATTATCTTAAGATTTCCTAAAATTAACATAATACACCTTATACGAAATGCGTTATAATTATCTATAGAAATCAATGCTGTAGTTTCTAGTTGATAGCCCGAACATCCCTGTTCGGGCTTTTTTTATGATTTTTCACGTTCCAC